>SKJM01000855.1 GCA_007122045.1 Planctomycetales bacterium
CGGGTTCGGTAGTCTTGGGCCACCATGGGGGCCCGGCTCGCGATTTGGGCGAGGCTGGCCGCCATCAGGCGGCAGTTGGCCGCCAGGTCGGCCGCCATGGCCTGCCCCTCGTCGCGCCGCATCTGCTCCAGGTCGTCGATGGCCGCCGCGAGCGCTTCCCGGATGATCGGCCAGTCGCGCTCGGGCACCGTGGTTTCCGTGTGCTCCTCGACCACGCCGGGCAGCGACAGCAACACGGCCAGCGTCACCGTTTCAGCCGCGCCCCACTCGCGTTCCAGCGCGTCGAGCTGCCGGCGGTAGTGCCCGAGCACCTTCTCGTTGATCCGAAAATCGTCGGCCCGGGACGGCCGGTCGATCCGCAGGTTCACCTGCACCGTGCCCCGGCGAATCCGTTCGCGCACCGCCTGCTCGACCCGCGGCTCCAGCACGTTGTATCCTTCGCTGCTGCGCACGCTGAGTTTGAAGAACCGGCTGTTCACCGTGCGCACCTCGGCGCGAACGGCCGTGCCGTCGTCCTGCCGGCGGGCTTCGCCGAAACCAGTCATGCTCAGCAGCATGGGGCGTGCTCCGGTTGCTGTGCGGGAAAATGCCAAAAAACCGCCCTGTAAACGTTCACGGGCGACTGCCCCGATTTTCGCCGCGGCGAGGGTGTTCCTTTGGGGAAACCGTCTTTCGCCGCGAAAATGGGACGATCCCCCTCGCCCATCCGGTTAGGGTTGAGGCTCGGTGCCGGGACCCTCGTCGGCCGGCGCCGGGCCGCCGGGTTCCTCGGGTTCGCCGAAGTCCCAGTCGTCACCGGGCAACGGCTCGTCGTTCGTGGCCGGCGGAGGGGTCGGCGGGCCGGTTGGGCGGAGCCGGTCCTCCGCCCGGCTGAGCACCGCCACGGTAATCAGGCACAGCACGATCCAGAAGGTCGAGACGCCGATGGTAACTTTCGTGAACACGTCGCCGGCCTTGGTGCCAAAGGCACTCTGGCCGCCCATCCCTCCAAATGCGCCGGACAGCCCACCCCCCTTTCCCCGCTGCACGAGCACGAGCAGGATCAAGAAGAGGGCGGTCAGGACCAGCATGATCATCAAAATTGTCGACCACATGAGTTTGATTTACCTCGGGTTACGCCTTCACCCCGGCCACAATGCCCAGGAATGAGTCGGCTTTCAAGGAAGCGCCGCCCACCAGGGCCCCGTCAATATCGGGTTGGCCCAGGAGTTCGGCGGCGTTGTCGGGCTTCACGCTGCCCCCGTATTGAATGACCACGGACTCGGCAACCTGTGTATTATACTGTCCGGCAATCATCTTGCGAAGGTCGGCATGGACCTCTTGCGCCTGTTCGGGCGTGGCCACCTTGCCGGTGCCGATGGCCCAAACAGGCTCGTAGGCGAGGACGGTTTTCGTCATCTGGTGGTCGGACAGGCCGGCCAGCGACCCCTCGAACTGGGTGCGGATCACTTGGAGCGTCTGTCCCGCCTCCCGCTCCTCGAGCAGCTCGCCCACGCATACGACGGGAACTAACCCGGCCTGGTGGGCGGCATGAACTTTCCGGTTGACCGCCGCGTCGGTCTCGCCGAGGATGTGCCGCCGCTCGCTGTGCCCCAGGATGACGTACTTGCAGCCGACGTCCAAGAGCATCGTCGCGCTGACCTCGCCGGTGTACGCGCCGCCGGCCTCATGGTACATGTTCTGGGCGCCGACGCCCAACTTCGAGCCGGCAACGGCCCGCCCTACGGCGTCGATATACACATAGGGGGGGCAAACGGCCAGGTCGATGTGGGCGATGTCGGCAATTTGGTCGGCAATGCCCTCAGCAAGGGCTATGGCCGAAACCCTGTCGGTGTGCATCTTCCAGTTTCCGGCAATGAACGGACGTCGCATCGGGGTCTCCTCGGTCTTTCGTGAAAGGGATGTACGGGTGGGGGATTGCCCCCGGGAATGGTCAGGAATCGATGGGGGTTGCGGCCGGGTAGGAGCCGATCACCTCCAGCCGGGAGGTCTTCTCCTTGATGGCCTTCAGGGCCTTGCGCATGGGCGGGTCGGTCTCGTGCCCCTCGACTTCGGTAAAGAACAGGTAAAGCCTCCCCGGCCCCGGCACCGGGAACGACTCGATCCAGGCGAGGTTCAAGCGATATTGCTTGAACACGGCCAACACGTCGACCAGGGCCCCGAAACGGTGCTCGGTTTGGAACAACAGGGCCGTCTTGTCGGTGCCCGTCCGCGGCGGCGAATCGCCGCCGATGGTGGCGAAGCGGGTCAGGTTGGCCGGGTTGTCTTCGATGCGTTCGGCCAGCACGTCCAGCCCGTAGTGCACCCCCGCCTGCAAGCTGGCGATGGCCGCCGCGCCGGGTTTTTCGGCGGCAAGCTGGGCGGCCGTCGACGTACTGGTGACCTCAATCAGCCGCGCCGCCGGCACGTGCTTCGCCAGCCAGTTGCGGCACTGGCTGAGCGCTTGCGGCCGGCTGTACACCTCGGTCACCTCCTCCCGCCGGCATCTTCCCAACAGGGTGTGATGGATTTTCATTTCGATTTGCCCGCGAATCTGCACGGGCAATCGGGTGAACATGTCGAGGGTGTCGGCGATTCGGCCGTCGGTGGAGTTTTCGATGGGGACGACGCCGTAATCGCTGTGGCCCCGGTTGACCTCTTCGAAGACGGCGGGGATGCTTCCGACGGGCACGAACTCGACACCCTGCCCGAAGTGGTCCAGCGCGGCCAGGTGGCTGTAGCTATAGTGGGGCCCCAGCAGCGCGACGCGTGTTTGGCGCACCAGGGAGCGGCATCCGCTGACCACTTCGCGGAAGACGGCCCGGACGGCCTTGCCGGGCAAGGGCCCTTCGACCTTCTCCAGGACGTCCGCGAGCCGGCGGTCTTCGAGTCCGGCGGCCAAGTCGGCCCCGAGGGTCCCCTGGCCGTGTTTGGCCATTTCCTGGACCCGTGTTGCCCGCTGCTGGACGAGTTCGAGCAACTGGCGGTCGATCCGTTCCAGTTCGGCCTGGGGGGAGGGACGTCGCTTGGACTGGGTTTTTGGAGTGGGCCGGGACCCGCCCGTGGCGGGTTTTCGCTTACTTTTCGGAGTTGATTTTGTTTTTGCCATTGCGGGACCCAACCGAGCGTCGGAAACCGATTTTTTTATCCGGTGGCGGCCGGTTTGTCAAGCCGGCACTTGACGAGCGTTGACGGAGTATTTAGAATTGAATATTATGTCACAATCGCCGCTACCCCAAGTGGAACCCGTCCCCCCGGACGTCGGGCTGCGCCCCCTGATCTTGCGCCAACTCATCCGTGCCATGTTCGGTCACCGCCTTGTAACCGGCGACCGCCTGGTGGTCAGCAAGTTGGCCACCCAACTCGGCGCCAGTTCCACGCCGGTGCGCGAGGCGCTGCTGGAGTTGAGCACCCTGGGGTTGGTCGAACTGATTCCCAACCGCGGCGCGGTGTGTCTGCCGTTCGGCGCGGCGCAGCTTCGCGAGATGTATCTCGTGCGGCGAGTCCTGGAAGTGGAAGCCACCCGCCGGGCCGCCGAGAAACTTGCCCGCGACGACGACGCCCGATCCACGCTCGGTGAAATCCGCTCGACGCTCGCGTCGCTGCGCGAACGCGGCGATGCCATGGAGGGCTGGCTGCACGAGGCGGTACGCGTCGACGTGGTTCTGCACGACCTCATTGCCGAGAACTGCGGCAGTCCGCGGCTGTGCCACGAAATCGGGCGGTACAAGGAACTGATGGTGTGCGTGCGGGAGAGCGTGGGCAACGAGCACTCCGTGCAGCAGATCGCCCTCGAGGAGCACGCGGCGATTGTCGAGCATCTGCTGGCAGGCGAAGCCGACCGGGCCGCCGAGGCCATGGGCCGCCACCTCGACCACACGGCGGAACTGGCCGCCACCGTGCTGTTTCCCCCGGAAAACCGCCGACCGGCCCGGTGAACGCACCTGCCGCCCGCTGGAGTCCCGGCTTCAGCCGGTGGGAAAAGCCGCCGCACGACAATAACCTGCCGGGAGTTGTAAACGTGGGATAGGCTGGAAGCCTATCCCACGCGGGACTCCCGACTCGCGGCAGGTCAAGTCATTCCGGCATCCCGCCACCCGGGCCGGGCAGGACCGCGCGGAGCACGAGGTGGGCCATCTCCGGCGGGCAGTTCAGGCGGACGGGGAACTCGCCCGAAACGCCGCGGGTCACGTGCATGATCGTCGGCGGCGCGTAAAAGACCCCCGAGGCGTAGCGGACCCCCGCCTGACTGGGGGTCAATAGGGGCCCGATAATAGGAAGTCGAATCTGACCCCCGTGCGTATGGCCGGCCAACAGCAGGTCGGCATCCTGGGCCTGGGCCCATTCGAGTTGATCGGGGCTGTGCGAAAGGACGATGCGTATGGGCCCCCCACTGGGGGTGCGACGGGGGCAGAACCGCAGGTCCGCCGCCGGGGCAATCCAAGGCAGTTCGTTGCCCGCCAGAACGATCGGCTCGCCGCGGGCCTCGATCGTCACCCAGCGCCCGCCGAGGTCCACCAGTCCGTGATCGGTCAGCATTCGGCGGATCCCTTCGCCGTCGCTCCACAGGTCGTGGTTGCCGAGGACGAAAAAGACCCCGTAACGGGCGGTAAGCTGCCCAAGCGTATCGGGAATCCAATCGAGGCAGCGGCGGTCGTCGACCAGATCGCCGGTGACGGCGATCAGATCGGGCCGGGCGTGGTTGGCCAGGCGGACGACCTCGCGGAAGTATGCCTTTCCCACGCGGCCGGTGAAATGGAAGTCGGAAAGGTGGACGATGGAGAGCCCGTCCAGCGCGGCCGGCAGCCGCGGCACGTCGATGGCCCGCTCGCTGAGGTCCAAATCGAGTATTTCATTGCCGGGCAGGTGGATGAGGAAGTGGTGGGCGTGCTCCTCGGAGGTGACCGCCTCGCCGACCCCCCGCAGGGACAGGCTCCGCGTTTGCTGAGAGCGAATCACGCCAGGCGGGCCGAGCAGGAGGTTCCGCCACACCCAGTGGGCGACGGCCAGGACCGCCGTCGCGGCACACACACCCACGTACAGCACTGCCGCCATCCGGCCGGGCGGCGGGGCGGGCCACAGGCGGAAGCTCCCCAGGAACACCTCCCAGCCGGCGGTGTAAATCCACCCGCCAAAAAGCAAGGGAATCGCCACGAGCAGTAACAAACATACGGCCGAGGCCACGTGCCCGGCCACGCGCGGCAGGTTGACGCCGTGCGCGCGGTTGACCACCGCCACCCAAAGCAGCACGTGTCCGAGAACCGCCAGAAGGAGGGTGGGGAGCAACATGGTCAACCGGGACGGAATGGAACCGGGGGCCGGGGGTCGGGGTGTGGTAAACGGGGAAACTTCGCCGCCGCCGGAGCACGGATCGTTGTTGACGGCCGACACGCCATCCGGTACTATGCCATGTACTATGCCATTATTGCAGCATGACAGCCAGGGCGGCCACGGCGACGGTTCCCCAATATCCAGTATAGCCGCCCGCTCCCGCTGGAAGGGGCCAATCGCCCCACGCCCATCTTCAGGCTAGAGTAGTGTACCATGCGATTTATTCTTCTTATTGTTGGAGTCGTCGTGGGGTTGGGCGCCTTGCTGGTGCTCAGCGCCGGCGGTGAGCGTACCGGCACCGGCTCCGGCGATACGCTGCTGTTGGCCTACGGCAGCGATCCGAACACGCTCAACGCCATCACGGCCAGCGATACGGTGAGCGGGCTGTTTCAACGGCACGTGTACGAGGGCTTGGCGCAGGCCGACTTCGCCGATCCCGACAACCTCCTGCCCTCCCTGGCCGAGAGTTGGGAGTTCGACGAGGAGACGCTCACGTTCACCATCCAGCTTCGCCGGGGCGTGAAGTGGCATCCGATGAACCTTCCCGACGGCACGCCGCTCCCCGACCGCGAGTTCACCGCGCGGGACGTGAAGTTCACGTTCGACTGCGTGCTGAACCCGCACGTGGACGCCGCGCACATTCGCAGCTACTTCGAGAATCCGGACCCGAAGGACGCATCGGACCGGTATCGCATTCGCGTCGACGTGGTGGACGACTACACGGTGACCATTCAGTGGACCGAGCCGTACCTCCTGGCCGAGGTGTTCACGCTGGCGGCCGTGCCCATGATCCCTCGGCACGTCTATTCGGTCGACGAGTACGGCGAGCCCATCTCGTTCGATTTCTCCTCGCGGGAGTTCGCCGAGGGGTTCAACATGCACTGGGCGAACGGGATGATGTGCGGCACGGGCCCGATGATGTTCCGCGAGTGGGTACCCGACCAGCGACTCGTGCTCGACCGGTTCGACGATTACTGGGGCGAGCCGTTCCATTTCACGCAGGTTCGCATCCGCGCCATCCCCAATACGAACACCATGGTGCAGATGGCGCTGCAGAACCAACTGGACTGGGCCGGTTTTCCCGAGAAGGACCAGTGGCTGCAAAGCGCGAGGAATCCGAACGTGCAAGCCGGCAAGGTGAACCTGGTCGAGTACGATTTTCCCGGCTACCGCTACGTGGGCTACAACCTGAACCGGCCCGTGTTCCGCGACCGCGAGTTCCGGCTCGCCCTGGCCTACGCCACGCCGGTCGAGCAGATCATCGAGGAGGTGTTCCACGGGCTGGCCATGCCGGTGACCGGGCCGTTCCTGCCCGGCAGCGTGGCCGCCGACGATTCGATCCAGCCGATCCCGTACGATCCGTCGGAGGCCCGCCGCCTGCTCGACGAGGCCGGCTGGCGCGACACCGGCGGCCGCGGCGTGCGCAGCAAGATGATCGACGGCGCGCGGATTCCGGCCGCTTTCGACCTGATGATCTTTGCCGACTCGCGCACCTTTCAGACCATCGCCGAGATCCTCCAGGAGGAGTTTCGGCGGATCGGCGTGCGGGTGCAGATTACCGCCGCCGAATGGGCCTTGTTCCTCGATCGGTTGCGTTCGAAGGAATTCGACGCCGCCATGCTCGGCTGGGCCACCGGCTGGACCCGGAGCGACCCCTTCCAGCTCTGGCACGGCAGCCAGGCCGACATCCCGGCCAGCTCGAACCACGTGGGCTATCGCAATGCGGAGGTCGACCGGTTGATCGAACAGCTTCGCGTCACGTTGGACGAAGCGAAGCAGGAGGAGCTGTACCACCAAATCCATCGGTTGATCTTCGAGGATCAGCCGTACACGTTCCTGTTTTCGGAGAAGGCGACCGCCGGCTACGACGCCCGGCTCGAAAACGTCCGGTTCTACCGCGTGCGCCCCAGTGTGGACATGCGCGAGTGGACCAGCAGCCACCCGCGCCTCCTCGGACGGTAGCCTCCCCCACAAACCCTCCAACCGCAACGCACCCATGTGGATTTACACTGTCCGCCGTCTACTGGTGATGATTCCGACCCTGTTCGGGATCACGGCCGTTGCGTTCGGCATCATGCAGCTTGCGCCGGGCGATCCGCTGAAAGCGGAACTGGGGGCGGCGGGCACCATCGGCGAGGCCAGCCAGACCCGCGAGGCGTACCTCATCATGCGTCGCGACCTGCTGCTCGACCGGCCCGCCCTGCTGAACTTCCGCTACTTCCGCGACTACACGGCGCCGATCCGCGAGGTGGTGTTCTTCCGGGGGCAGTCGCGGGAAGCCATCGTCGAGGAGTTGGCCCGGCTGACCGAGGCGCCCGACGCGCCCGAAAACGCCGCCCGGTTGGCGTTCCTTCGCGGGCTCGACATTGCCGACTTCGACGCGCTGCTGGCCGATCCGGAAGTGCATCCCCGGCTGGCGCACATGGTGGCCACGGGCATTCAGGTGTACCTGGAGGAGGAGGTGGGCCTGCACGGCGTGCCGCCGGCGATGGCCGTCCTGCGCGATCCCGCTTCGCCGCTTCCGGAGCGAATCGGCGCGATCCGGGCCATTCGGCTGATGGCGTTGGAGCCGTTCCAGTACAGCTTCGGGCGCGAACCCGATGCGGCCGACCTGCCGTACGTGGTCGCGCCGTGGCAGCTTTGGTGGTCGCGGGCCGAGGCCGATTTTCCCGCCGTCCCATCCGCCCGGCGCGAGGAACTGGCCGGCAAGTTGGAGGCGATGGTCCGGGAGGAGTCGCGGCGGGAAGTGCTGGAAATCCTGGAAACGCTCGACCGCGACGACATGCGGTTTTTCGCCGACCGGCTGTTGGGCGAGGCGACCTTCGACGAGAAGCGATTGTCGGCCGATGCCCTGCGCCTGTACATCGCCGACCCCTTGCAGCTCGACGTGCCGACCGGCGCCGCCGCGGAAACGGTCGACGAAGTGGCCGAGAATTGGCTGGTTCACTACGACCTGCACCTCGGCCGATACGAGCCCGGGCTCGCGCGGAGGTTCGGCTACCTGCTGACCGACACCCAGTATGCCAACATGGTGCGGCGGCTGGCCACCTTCCAGTTCGGCCGGTCGGCCACGCGAACGCGGGAGCCGGTCGGGCCGCGGATCCTCCGGGCCGTGATGGTTTCGGCGCCGCTGATGATCATGGCGCAGATCGTCATCTACCTGGTGGCCGTGCCGCTGGGGATCATCTGCGCGGTGAACCGGTCGAACGCCGTCGACCGCGGCGTTTCGCTGGGGCTGTTCGTGCTGTACTCCATCCCGCCGTTCGTGGCCGCCATGATGTTCCTGCTGTTTCTTGGCTATGGGGTGTTTTTCGACTGGTTCCCGTCGCTCGGGCTGCACTCGCCCGGCGCCGAGCAGTTCGGATGGGGGCGCTACCTGCTGGACTATCTTTGGCACGCCTACTTGCCGGTGGTGTGCCTGTCGCTGTTCAGTCTGGCCGCCATGGCCATGTACAGCCGCACGAGCATGTTGGAGGTGATCGGGCAGGACTACGTCCGCACGGCCCGGGCCAA
>SKJM01000625.1 GCA_007122045.1 Planctomycetales bacterium
ATCCGCGCGGCGGGGGGATTGAAGAGCATCTCGGGCGAGCCGCTGTCGTACGTCTATACCCACAAGGAGGGCTTCCAACCCCTGGAACCCCTCGATTACGACTTCCCCGCCCTTGCCCGAAAACTGCTCGACGCACGGCCGGGGATCCACCTTTCGGTCACCTCGCCGATCAACCTGCTGCGGGAGGTGTTCACCGTGAAGGGGGCGGGGCCCGTGTTTCGCAAGGGAAGCGAGGTGCTGTGCTTCCCCCGCCTCGAGGGCGTCGACCGCCGCCGGCTGGCGGAACTGCTCGAGACGAGCTTCGGGAAGAGGCTGAAGAGCCCCGCGTGCCTCGACCGGGTCAGCGTGGCGTACCTGGAAAAGGACTATCGGGGGGCGGTGTTGCTCGAGGAGCATCCGGACGGACATCTTCTGTCGAAATTTGCGGTCGGCCGCGAGGCGCGGGGCGAGGGCCTGGCCCTGGAACTGTGGCGCGAGGTCTCCCGCCGGCACCGCGCGCTGTTCTGGCGCTCGGATGCGGCCAACCCCTTCAATTCGTGGTACCATCGGAATGCCGACGGCCACCACGTGGCCGGCAAGTGGCAGGTCTTCTGGCGCGGCGTTCCCATTACCGCCATTTCCGGCATCATCGAATACTGCACCCACCGGGAAGAGGACTTCCTCGAACCGGAATCGACATACCCGCCGTGAGCATCTCTTCAGGAGCCGACGTCCAGCCGCCGCGAGATGTCGCGGAGGAATCTCCGGCCGCGGCGGGCGCCGTCGAGGGTGGCCTGCGGGTCGTCCCGGCCGGCCACCTCGAGGATAATCGCCCCGTGGAAGCCGATCCGGACCATCTGGCGGAGCAGGCGGTGCCAGTCGATGCGGCCGTCGCCGGGCGGCAGATGATCGTCGCCCCTGCCGTGGTTGTCCGTGGCGTGCATCATCCACAGGTGGCCGGAAAGTTTGTGGGCGACGGTTCGCAGGTCGCCGGAGAGGTGGGCGTGCCCCGTGTCGAGACAGATGCCCACCTCGGTCGTCTCCAGGGCGCCGAGCAGCCACAGCAGGTCGCGCACCCGGCCGGAAAACAAGTGCGGCAGCATGTTTTCCAACACCAGCGCGGCGCCCCGCTCGCGGCACGCGCGGGACACCTCGGTGAGCACCTCGGCGGCGTTCTCCATGCGGCGGAAGCGTTCATGTTCGGGAAAGCCGCCCTTCTCGGGCCCCGGGTGGATGACGAGGTAGTGAACGCCGAGGTGCCCGGCCGCGTCGGCGGCGCGCATCAACTCGTCGCGCGCGTGGCCGCGACGCTGCCAGTCCATCGACGTGATGTCGATCTCGTCGGCGAAGGGGGCGTGCAGCGAGTACGGCTCCAGGCCCAGCTCGTCGATCCGGCGCCGGGCGGCATGAACGGCCTCCAGGTTATGGTAGTCGAGATGCGCGGGAAAGGAGCATACCTCGATCAGCCCGAAGCCGCTGTTGCGGATCGGCTCCAGGCATTCAAAGATGCTCGTCTGGTAGAAACAGCCCGTGGACAGGCCGACTGGCCAATCGCTCATGGCGTCTCCTTTCGGCAAGCGAAGTTCGGTAGCGCGGCAACGAACCGTTGCACGACGCGGGCGAGCAGAAGCCGATCGCCCGAACGTCCTGGCAGCAAAACTCCTCCAGCGTGTCGAGCCCGGCGACGATCAGTCCGGTAAACAGCCGGGTGTAAACGTCGGCCCGGGCGGCGGCATCGTAATGATAGAACGTATCGCCCCAACCGAAGTCGCGTTCGTACTTCGAACGGATCAGTCCGGCAATGTGCCGCGGGTGCCACCCCAGCGCAAGCAGCGAGCGGACGACGTGCCGGATGCCGGCCGGCTTCAGCAGCGCGTCGTTCGGCTGCGTGAGAATGCGGCGGGCGCAGGGCGGCAGGGGATCGAGCGGGGTGCGGTCGTAGGTCTGCGGCCACCGGTCCGGCGGTTCGTGCTCCTGGCTGTAGAACCAGCGGTGAAACGCCGACGACGACGACGCGGCATAGGCCTCGACCAACCGCCCGGTGCCCTCGCTCTGGTCGGGAATTTCGGTGGAAGCGGTTCGGGCCAGTTCGGCCGCCAACAGCGGGTCGCGCATGGCCAGCACCCCCTGCCGCTGGTCCATTTCGAACAGCGGCACCGGGAACAGCGGCGGCAGGTCGTCGACGATGTGGTTTCCCAGCGCCGCCCGCCGCTGCCGCGGCTTATGATACACGCTGAAGGGGATGCGAATGGTGCGCGTGTGCAAGGGGTCGCCGTACTCGGACAGGTCGAAGCTGACCACCTCCCGGCCGCGGATACCCCGGGTGGTTTCCACGTCGGTCAATTGAACCGGGATGGGGCACCGGAACCCCGGATCGCCGAGGACCCGGTGCGCGAGGTATTCGACCAGTTGGCCGGCGCCGGCAAACGCCGCGCCCGCCTCGACCCCCACCGCCTGCCCGTGCGGCGTCCGAGGCTGCTGGTAGATTTCGCGAAGTGTGCCGGGCAGCGCGCCCAACTCAGCCAACCGCCGGAAGGCCGGGCTGTCCCGCCCGACGCGCCACACCAGGTGGTGGCCGCGCCCGCTGAGAAGGTGCAGCGGCGCAATGCCGTGCGTGAGCAAGAGCCTCTGAAGGCAGCGAACCAGTGGACCCTGGAGTTCCAAGGACCGCTCCGGATCGATATAGGGTTCGGCCGGGTAATCGAAGTTCACGTACTCGAGGTCGACGTGGATGAGCAGGGACCGCCAATCCCAAAGCGACCGCATCACCTCCAGGCCCTGCTCCAGACACGCCCACAGTTCACCGGGCGCCCGGGGCCGGAAGTCGGGCATCTCCAGGCTCCCATCCGCCACCAGGTACGCGCACGTAACCCCTTCCAGGCACGGACCGCCGAGAAACTCGACCATCCGCTGGCGCACTTCCGGCCGGCTGTAGTAGTGTTGAAGGTTCGACATCTGGTGCAAGAAGCCCTATTTCATGACATTGCGTGGTACAGCCGTTCGGCGTCCTCTCGGCGGCACAGTTCGGTTCCACCGGTCATCACAGCGGCCGAACCCGCGGCCACGCCGAATCGCAGGGCGTCTTCGAGGGCCTTGCCGCGGGCCAACGCGAGAACGAGCCCGGCCACCATGCTGTCGCCGGCGCCCACCTTGCTGTGAATGGTTACCGTCGGGGCGCGGACGTGCCGGTGCGCGTCGGCCGTGGTCAGCACGGCCCCGCCGGAGCCCAGCGAGGTGACCACCGCTTGGACCTCTCCCCGGTCGATCAGCGATCGGGCGACCTCGCGGATTTGCCGGTCGTCCTCGACTTCCCGGCCCGCCAGGTGCCCCAACTCGCGCATGTTCGGCTTCACCAGGTACAACGGCGCTTCCAGGCCGCGCTTCAGGGGCCCTCCGCTGGTATCCAGCACCACCCGGCACGTCGACGGCATGGCGGCCGCCATTTGCGCATAAAAGTCGTCGTCGACCCCCGGTGGCAAACTGCCGCTGAGCACCAGGTACTCCGGCGGCGGGTCAATCGCGTGCAGCCGGTCCCGACACGTCTGAACCTCGCCCGCCGTCAGCGTGGCGCCGGGCATCCCAAAGCGGTACTGAAGCTCGCTGGAGCGTTCATACATGATCAGGTTCTCCCGCGTATGCGCTTCGATGCTGATGGGATTGTGAGAAATCCCCTCCTCATCGAGCAGTTGCTCGAGCAGTTGCCCGATGGCGCCGCCACACGTCCAATAGGCCGTGACCTCGCCGCCCAACTCGGTGATGGCGCGGGCCACGTTCAGGCCGCCGCCGCCCGGGTGGTACTCGGGATCCTCGCAGCGCAACTTGCGTTCCGCAACGACCTGTTGAACCGCGCTGTTTTTGTCGACGGCCGGATTGACCGTCAGGGTGACGATGGGTGGCATGGGTTGGTCCTGAGGGTTCATGGTCGAGGAAGGCGGTAGAGCGAACTGATCGGCGGGCCGTAAGGTCATCGTCGTCGGATGGACATTCATGTCCGTTGCCAGCGCGACGGACAGGAATGTCCATCCGACACCGTGCGCTGCCGACGGACAGGAATGTCCATCCTACAGGTTGGCGCCGACCTGCCGCCGCGCCGGCGGCGCGACCCAATGGGCCGTGGACCAATCGCCTGCAAACGTCATACCGTTGCCCCGGAAGGCGGCGCAGTGGCACGGAAGTTGCACCTATTTCGGGTATTTCGCCCGAATCGTGTGGGCTCCGGCGTCCGGTGGGAGGACAGCAATGGAAGAAGGTAAGCAGAAATCAGGCAATGGCAACCAGGCGGAGCACCGCCGGAAGGGTCTGGGAGAGGGAGTTCCGGTGGAGAAACTCGGTCCCTCCTCTTCCGGCCCGCCTCGCGGCTGGATTCTCTGGCTCGTACTGCTTGGCGCCCTGGCCGCCGTGTTGCTGTACCGGCGGCCCGGGGCGCAGGAGGAGCTTCCTAGTTGGGCCGCGTTCCGGCAAATCGCCCAAGAGGACGGATTCGTGGAAGGCAGCGTCGTCCTTCGCAATAATCGAATCGACGCCGTGCTGGAACAGGACTTCACGTTCGACGAGGTCAAGGAGGAAACCGGCGAGGAATTGCCCGTCTACGTCCGCATCGACGAGGAAAATCGAGACTTTTACCTCGGGCGGCTCGACGCACTCGACGTCGCGTGGCGCGATGAAACCGACGAGACGATGTGGCCCACCATCTTGCTCATGTGGGCGCCCTTTTTGCTGCTGCTGGCCTTGGGGGCATGGGCGCTCAGCCGGGCTCGGCAGGCGGCCGAAGGAGGACCGGCCGGGATGTTCGGCCAGTTCGCCCGCTCCCGGCACCGCGTCGCGAACAAGGAAACCGCGAATGTCCGCTTGGACGACGTGGCGGGCATCGATGAAGCCAAAGCGGAGGTGAATGAACTGATCGAGTTCCTCAAACGCCCGGCGCGGTTCCAGGCGCTGGGGGCCCGAGCCCCCCGCGGCGTACTGCTTCAGGGCCCGCCCGGCTGCGGAAAGACCCTGCTGGCCCGGGCCATCGCCGGCGAGGCCGACGTGCCGTTCTTTTCCATTTCAGGCTCCGACTTCATGGAGATGTTCGTGGGCGTGGGGGCCAGCCGGGTTCGCGACCTGTTCGCCAACGCGAAACGCAACGCGCCTTGTATCATCTTCCTGGACGAGATCGATTCGGTGGGCCGCAAACGCGGCGGCGAGGCCAACATCGGCGGCGGCCACGGCGAGCGGGAACAGACGCTCAACGCCATCTTGTCGGAAATGGACGGCTTCGAGCCCACCGACCAGGTGATCGTCATCGCGGCCACCAACCGGCCCGACGTGCTCGATCCGGCGTTGACCCGCCGCGGGCGGTTCGACCGGCCGGTGACGGTTCCGTTGCCCGACGTGCGCGGCCGGAAGGGCATTCTGCAGATCCACGCCGGCAAAGTGCGGCTGGGCGAGGACGTCGACTTCGACGATCTGGCCCGATCCACGCCCATGTTCTCCGGCGCCGACCTGGCCGCCATGGTCAATGAGGCGGCCATCATCGCGGCGGTCAAAGGCGAGAACCGCGTGCGGATGGACTGCCTGCGGGAAGCCCGCGACAAGGTCCGCTTCGGCCGGGCCATGAAGAGCCGAAAAATCGAGGAGGACCAGCGGCTGAAGAGCGCCTATCATGAGGCGGGCCATGCCGTGGTGCAAGTGACGCTCGAGCACGCCGACCCCATTGAGAAGGTCACCATCGTGCCCCGCGGCCGCGCCCTCGGCGGCACCTTCGCCCTGCCCGAGAAAGACCGCTACAGCCTCGGGCGGCACTACCTGGAGGCCACCATCCGGGTCGCCTGTGCCGGCAGGGTCGCCGAGGCGGAGAAGGCGGGCGACGCCTCCTCCGGAGCGGCCGACGACATCAAACGCGTCACCGCCATGGCCCGGAAAATGGTGCTCGAATGGGGCATGTCGGAGCGTCTCGGGTTCATCCAATACGCCGATGAGGAACAGGAATCGCTGGCGCATCCCCTCATGCAAAGACGCTCGGAGCGGACTGCCGCCGAAGCCGACGAGGAGGTGCGCCGCGTGGTCGGCGAGGCCTACACCGACGCCGAGCGCATCGTGCGGGAACACTGGGACGCCGTCACGGCGATCGCCGAAGCGCTGTTGGAGAAGGAAAGCCTCCTGGCCGACGAGGTCCACCAACTCGTGCAGGCGAAAACCGGACAGGACACCCCCCGGGCCCCGGCGGTCGGATAAAGGCCGCGCAAAAGGTGTGGGACAGGCTTTCAGCCTGTCAACGCAAATCGACAGGCTGAAAGCCTGTCCTACAATTCCCGCCGACAGGCTGAAAGCCTGTCCTACAATTGACGCTGACAGGCTGAAAGCCTGTCCTACGGAATTCTGGGATGGCCGGTCGGCCGAGGGCGGTGCGACAATCTGTCACGGATGCCGACACGTTGTCGCTGTCGGCGGCCTCGGCGCCCGGCCATCACAGGGGGCTACACCGTCCACCTCGGGCTGCGACGCCGGTCAGGGCAGCTTGCGCTGATCGAGCCGCTCGCCGGTGGGAACGCGTATGGGCGCGTTCAGCCCGCCCCGGGCCTCGAAATCGGCGAACATCTTCTCGCGCAGTTCCCGGATTTTCTCCTGGTAGGAAGGCACGTCGATCAGGTTGTGTCGCTCGACCGGATCGCCCACCAGGTCGTGGAACGAGTCGATGTCCCAGGCGCCGTGATAGTACACGTACTTGTACCGCTCGGTGCGGATGGCCAGCATGGTGGGCGTGGCGGGGAAGTTCCATTCCCAATGGTATTCGTACAGGATGTAGTCGCGCCAGGGGACCTCCCGCCCCACGAGCAACGGCAGGAACGACGCGCCGGCCCAGTCGGCGCCTTCCGGCTCTTCCATGTTCATCGCTTCGAGCACCGTCGGCGCGATGTCGATGTTCTGCACCATCTGCTCGACGCGCGTGCCCGGCTCGACCAGTCCCGGCGCCCACACCAGCATGGGAATGCGGATGGACGGCTCGAAGGCGGCCCGCTTGTCGTAGAAGCCGTGCTCGCCCATGTGGAAGCCGCCGTCGCTCATGTAGATGACGATGGTGCTCTCGGCCAGGTCGTGCTCCTTGAGGTAGTCGATCACGCGGCCGAGGTTCTCGTCGATCGTGTGCACGGCCTCGCAGTAGCTGTAGTACCAGTCTTCGAAGCTCGGCACGGGGTCGTCGTCGTAGCGGCCGGTTTCCATGTGGTCGATGCCGTGGATCGAATACCGCCGCTCGCGCACCCAACGCGGCTGCGTGCGGTAGTTGCGTTCGGTGCGGGCCATGGTGTCGGGGTAGGGGATCGGCTTGCCGGCGTATCGGCCTTTGTGGCGGGCGGCCGGCTCGAATGGATAGTGCGGGGCCTTGAACGCCAGGTGCAGGTAGAACGGGCGGTCCTCGGGCCGATCCTCGCTCAGCCACCGCAGCGCCTCGGTGGTGAGCACGTCGGCATCGTAGCCCTCGAACTGGCGACGCTCGCCGTTGACGTTCAGCACCGGGTCGAAGTATTCCCCCTGGCCGGGGAAGCTGACCCAGTGGTCGAAGCCGGGCCTGGGGCTGTCGTCGTCGTGGCCCATGTGCCACTTGCCCACCAGCGCCGTGGCGATGCCCGCCCGCTGAAGGTGCTGGGGGAAGAACACCGTGCCCGGCGGCTCCGGGCGCTGGTTGTCGACGATGCCGTGCCGGTGCATGTACTGGCCGGTCAGGATGGAGGCCCGCACCGGCGAGCACAGCGAGGTGGTGACGAACGCGTTGGCCACGTGCGCCCCCGCTTCCGCCATGTAGTCCATCGCCGGCGTCTCCAGCCATTCGGGCGCGCCGGGGTGGAAGCTCATGAAATCGTAGCGGTGGTCGTCGGAGAGCACCAGGACGACGTTGCGGACGGCGGGCGCCTCGGCGCGGGCGGAGGGCCCCGCGAGCGGGGAAAACGCCATCAGGAACACAAGCAGCAGCAAACCAACAGAACGATGCGTCATCGGATCAGCCTCCTCGAGAAAAAACGTGGCGAACGAAAACCCGGGCCGACGCGCACAGCCGCCAATCGGCCCCACACCGCGACCCTACCATACCGGCTGGGGGATGTCAAGCGGCAGCCCGGAGCCGGCTGGCCGTCCCCTCATGCGGGGATCCCGACTACCAGCCGGGCGCAGAGTCTGCAACGTGCCGGGCTTGACCTCGACCGGCGGCGGACTATAATCGTCCTTCTTGCGAGGTGCACGTGTTGGCGTTCGGCATCAAGACTCGGAATCGACTCGTTATTGGAGGAGAGGAGTACACGTCATGAGAATCGCCCCTTTGGCCGACGTCAAGGCACGTTTGAGCGCCTACCTGGATGAGTGCAATGCGGAAGGGCCCGTGGTCATCACGCGCAACGGCAGGCCTGTGGCCGTCCTGCTGGCGCCCCAGGATGACGACGACCTCGAACGCTTGCTGCTGGGGCGTTCGCCTCGCTTCCAGGCCGTGCTCGACCGCTCCCGGAAGAGCGTCGCGGAAGGAAAGGGCCTTTCCGAGAAGGCCTTCTGGGACGCCGTTCGGAAGCGACCGGACGAGGGGAAGGACCGACCATGAATCACAATCAGGCCTCTGTTAACGCCCCCTTTCACGAGCCCCTTCACCTGCCGCAGGGGGCGATCCGACAGGCCGACGGGTCGGTCGAGTGGCGCGTGTGGGCGCCGAAGGCGGAGCAGGTGGGCTTGGTTTGGGAGCGGAAAGGTCGGCCGGAGGTGCGGACGATGACCGCGGAGCCGCACGGGTATTTCAGCCTC
>SKJM01000108.1 GCA_007122045.1 Planctomycetales bacterium
AGCAGTTGATCGCCGGCTTCCTCGCCGCGCGCAACTTCGACGTGACCCGGCCGGGCGACTCCGAAGCCGATCTTTGCGTAAACGGACACCGCGTGGAAATCAAGTTCTCAACACTCTGGGCCAACGGCATCTACAAGTTTCAGCAAATTCGCGACCAAAACTACGCGGTCCTCATTTGCCTCGGACTCAATCCTTTCGATGCGCGCTGCTGGGCCATTCCGAAGAGCCTGCTCAAGGAGCACGTCATCGGTGTGATGGGGCAGCACGGCGGCGCTTCGGGCCGCGATACGGCTTGGATGAGCTTCGAGCCGGATTATCCCTACGCGTGGCTGAAGCCCTACGGCGGGCGACTGGATGCAGCGCTTCAAGTGATGCGGAGCTTGCTTCCCAGGCCGTGATGCGGCTTCCGATATGCCAGGGTGCGAGAATGGCGTTGGACGGAGCACGCATGTTCCAGTGCGCATGGTGTCCCCGGAACCACCTGGAACTACCACACGGAACCAACTCTGGATCATCCTTCCTGTCCCGTCAACTCCCTCACTCCGCGGTTCAACTCCAGAGGGGGCGGGATGCTCGCGCCCACGTCCATGGCGGGCCCGCCGGGCTTGCGCCGGTAGTCGCCCCGGGCAGGGTCCCGGAACAGGACGTCCGGGTCGGTGACCACCTGGCAGCCGGGCCCCATGAAGCGTTGCTCGACCGGGCGGGTGTAGATGTTGTTCTCGATCGCTCCGGAGATGTCCTCCGCCAGGCCGCAGAGAATGTTGTTGCGGATGATCAGGCCCTGCGGGGGGCTGGGGCTGCCGCGCCGCTGGCCGAGGATGCCGGTGGCCCAGGCGGTGCCGGGATCGGTATGCACGAAGGTGTTGTTGACAAAGTGGATATCCTTGATTTCCCGCCCGCCCACGCGGCCGCTGGTCCACATGCCCACGGCCAAGGCGGCGCGTCCCAGGCCGTCGATGACGTTGTTGCGGAAGACCAGCCGTTCCGCGTTGCGGTTGATGGCCACGGTGTTGTGAACGTAGTTCCCCTCGAACAGGATGTCGCTGCAGCCCTCGTAGAAATTGACCGCGGAGGCATGCATGCCGAAATGATTGAGCACCGCGTTCTCGCGCAGCACGCCGTGCTTGGCCTCGTAGTGCCGGATGCCGGAGCCGGAGTTCTTGTCCAGGCGGTTGCCGCTGAGGCGGAAATGGTTCGTGCGGTTGACGTAGATGCCCACCGTCCAGCCGGGGCATTGATGGATCAAGCAGTTCTCCACGACCACGTGGTCGCTGTGGTTGAGGCTGATGCCGGATTGGCCGCTGATGAACCGCACCTCGCAGTCGGCAATGACGATGTGGCTGGGCCTCGCTCGATGCTGCGAGCGGGTGGCCACGGCGCCCGCTCCGCCCGAATAGCGCTGAATGAGAAAGCCCCGGACTTCCACGTGCGAGGCCTCGCCGAGCAGCAGAATGCCGGTCTTCAGCACGGGATATCCGATGCCGGCCGGCTGCCCGTCGCGCAACCGCTCGGGCAGCAGGTACACGCGCGTCCGGCCGTCGTCGAGCGGCACGAGGCACCATTCGCCGTAAGCGTTCATGGGGTGGCGCAGGCTATTTTCTCCGCTGCATGCGAAGGGGACAGTCCCATTTTCGCGGCCGGAGCGGTTGACCCATTGGTCATATTCCCCTGTGTGCCGCGAAAATTGGGACAGTCCCCTGTGAACGATTACCCACTCTCCCGGCCGTTCGATAAACCGGGGCGAGTTGTAGAGCGCGTACCGGGTCGTGTCGTACGTTTGGGGCTGAAAATGGGGCACGAAAAGCCGATGGGTTTTCGGATCGTAGCGTTCCACCTGCGCGAAATACACGTGGTTGTTGCCGCCGTGGACGCCGATGAACATGCCGTCGTACCACCGAGGATCCTCCTGCACCAGGCGCTCCTCGTCGCGGATCACGCTCGAAATCGGATGCTCGATGACGTTGTTCCCCGCGGGGGTGAAGGCCGCGATCTGGTGCAGTTTGGTCCAGGTCGTATCGCCGGGATTGGAATGCCGCAGTTGGAAGGTCAGCTTCCGGGCCTTGACCGGCGCCGGCAACGCGAACCGCTGCATCGCGGTTTGCTCTTGATCCACGTTCGCCCTGAGGATTTCCTTGCCGTCGGCCAGAAAGACGATGTGTTCCGGAGTGGGGGTGGTCGCCGGGCGGAACAGGGTGAACCCCATTTCGGAAATGGTGGCCGGCGCGTTCATCTCGACCGACACCGCGCCGCCGTCGAAGGGCTGGATCACCGGCGCGTTGCCGCCGAACGTGATCGCGATCAGCGGCAGCGTCCGGTTGCCGATCGTCCCCTCCTCGTAATAGATTCGGTGGGGGTAATTGTCGGCCAGCGCGTGCGGCGTCTCGTAGAAATCTCCGGGCAGGTCCGGATAGAACGGGTCGGACGGCTTCGGAGCCTGGGCGATCGGCAGGATCCGCCGCTCGCCGTCAATGAGGAAGAGGCGCTGCCACGGCGCCTGCCGGGCCTCGCCGGCGTCCCGGTGCGTTACGAAGCGGTTGTGGTTGAAATTGCTGGCCAGATCCACGTCCAAATCGGCGTACCGGATCTCCCGCCACTTGGGATTTCCCTCGACCTGCTCGGCCGACGCGCAGCGATTCCAGTCGGTGATCATACGCGCGCCGTCGAGGATGGCGCGCCCTTGACCGAACGTGCCCGCGGTGTTGCCGTCGAGCGTGATCGGCTTGCCCTCGCTGCCCGAAACGCTCAACTGAATCTCGCCGAAGTAGGCCACGCCGCCCTTGAACACGATCGTGTCGCCGGGTTGAAGGTCCACGGCGCCCGGGTTGTCCGTGGCATTCCGGTCGCCCGGACTGTGCTTCCACGCCGTCTGCGGCGAAAGTCCGTCGGCCTGGTTGTCCCCGCCGTCGAAATCCACGTAATAGGTGGCCCCGAAGAGCGGAAAAGTCATCGCCACGAGAAGGGCGAAGACCGCCGGCAGAACGCATGGCCGCCTTCGGGGGCTCGACGGCGCGAGTCGGACGAGGCGTGCTACGTAAGACATCATCATTCGCAACTCCTTTGGGGCAAGTTTTGGCAATCGTGATCGACCCACGGATCGTTGTTGGTGGACCGAAAACGCTCCGGCAACCGTGGGCCACGGACGGCTTGTCTGAACACAGTATATAGCAGGTGAATGCATGGAGCTCTACTCGGTCCGCTCAATCGCCTCGGCCAGCAGGTCGCGCAGCCCGGCCAGCCCGCGCAGGCGGTCGATCACGCGGGGGTGGGCGAAGATGCGCACCTGCTTGACGTAATCGTCGAACTGCTCGGTGGCCAGCGTGCGCACGACGGGGGAGGCCTCGTCGAGCGTGCGGTAGCAGCCCTCCTTGACGAAGTGGATTTCCACGTCGAACTGCACCTCGCGCGTCACGGGGGGCGCGTCGAAGAGGATCTCGTGCGGGGCGACCACTCCGCCCAGCGCCGTGCTGCACAGCGCCGCGAACTGCTCGGCGCAGGCGGCCAGCCAGGGGTACGGCCGGCGGGCAAGGCGATGGTACAGCCGGCGGTCCTCCAGGAAGCTCATCTGCACGAGCCGCTTGTACAGCCGGCGCGCGGGACCGAACAGCCCGGCCAGCAGTTCGCCGGCCGGGCCGTCGCCCGCCACGCGGCGCATCTCGGCGATCATGGGCTCCTCGGTGCTGCGGAACAGGGCGTCGAGTTCCAACTGGCCGTGCAGCAGGTAGAACGCCCGCTGGAGCATGGCCGTGGCCGCCCGCACCGCGTGGTGCCAGTACACCTCGCTGAACATGACGTAGCGGGCGAACACCATCAGTTCGGCGGCCGTCTTGCCCTTGTCGCGGATGGCCAGCCCGTCGCCCGCCGCGTTCAGGCACAGGCTTCCCAAGAGCCGCTGCTGGTCGAAGTGCCGGCCGTAGGGGACGCCGGCGTGGAGGCTGTCGCGGTAGAGGTAGTCCATCTTGTCGATGTCGATCGGGCCGGAAAGCATGCTGCGCAGGATACGCCAGGCGTTGTCGTCGGGCTTCCCGTTGAGCAAGGCGACGACGTCGCGCGGGCGGAGGTTCCAGTCGTCGCGCAGCACGTCGGCCAGCTCGCCCTCGAGCAGGAAGCTGTTGGCGAACAGCTCGTGGCTGGGCACGCTGGGCAGGCGCATGTCTTCGATCGGATGGCAGAACGGCCAGTGCCCGAGGTCGTGCAGGAGGGCCGCCGCCACAAATAATTCGGCCTGCTCGGGCGCCACGGCGGCGGTGAACCGTGCATCGCTGGAAAGCTGCCGCAGATACACCAGCGCCAGCCGGTACACGCCCAGGCTGTGCTCGAACCGGGTGTGCAGCGCCGCGGGGTACACCAGCGAGACGAGGCCGAGTTGGCCGATCCGCGCCAACCGCCGGAATTCCACCGTGTCGATCAACGAGCGGACCCGGTCGGTCAGCGGCACGTCGATTTCCGGCGGAATGCGGACCAACTGCCGCCCGGCCGAGAGCGCGGCGACTTCGGGAATGTGATCCATCGGGTTCATAGCTCGCTTGAGCTTACCGCATGCGCCCCAACCCGGCAAGCGGGGCGGTCCTTACCCGCGGTCCTTACCCGGATTCCATGACGATGTAGGGTGGTGACAAGCAAGCCGAGACCGTGGTGGGACTTCGGTCGCTCGCCCGGGCGCCATTCCGGATAAACGGCGTGCAAACCAGCCAGGCGTGGCTTGCGCAGTCCCACCAACAACTTACGCGACCTCGCCCCACCCTACATGAATAAGAGGCCGGGGGTCAACTCCACGGCCAGGGCATGCCGGCAATCCAGCGAAGTGCGAGGGTGACGAGCATGTAGAAGATGTAGTGGAACACGCCGTCGCCGTAGTCGAGGTCGAGTGCCAGGTTGGGCAAGGCGCCGCCAAGGGCCAGGAATGGGGGAACGACGAACAGCCACTCCCACAACTCGCCGGTCAGCACCGTGCCGGCCAGATACGTCAACACGCCCCACAGCACCACGTACCCCAGCGCACACGCCCCCGCCCGCACCAACAACTCAACGCCGCGGTAGGGTTCCTTCTCGGCATCGTACAGGAACGTGTAGGCCCCCACGGCCAGGGGGCCGGACACCACCAGCAGACCGGCAGCGCAGGCGAGCGTGCTGGTGGCCAGCACCCCGCCGCCAAGCCAGGTCATCACCACCACGGCGAGAGCCGCCGCGGCAATCGCCACGGCGTGCACCGGGTCGACCCTCGCATCGGTGCGGGCGATCGGCTTCAGCACGAGCTGGCCGGCCGCGTTCCGTCCGCCGGAGGCAAACTCCTCGGCCCCGTGCACCTTCACCTCCTCCTTCTTGGTGGGTACCCGAATGGAGGCCTTGCACTTCGGGCACGGGCCGGTCCGGCCCGCGAACCTCTCGTTCACCGAAAAACGCGTTCTACACTGGCGGCAAACTACGGTAATAGCCATAAAGGGATCTCGTCCGATAGGTTTTCGAAGAGCGCGCCGTTTCGCGGCCTTGTTGCCGGAGAGAAACGAAGCCCGCTGGAAGACGTACTGTTGGGGGGCGAATTGCCACTACCTTATGTGGGCACCTTGCCCGTGTCCCGTGCCGGAGACAACCATTATGATCTCCCAAAACTGGGGCGGTTGTCAAGGATCGGGTAACCATTCACGGGGCGGCGGAGGCCGTCTCTCCGCTGGACGCGAAGGGGACAGTCCCATTTTCGCGGCGATCACGGTGGCTCATGGGCCAAGCGGCCTTTGCGCCGCGAAAATTGGGACAGTCCCCCCCTGGCGGTTGTCAAGGATCAGCTAGACTTTTCGGCTCCGGGCAGGTTATGATCGTAGCATACCCTTTGCCGCCCCGTCTTCCCAGCGAGTGCTGCCTTGATCGAATTTCTTTGCCCCAACGGTCACCGGATTCGCTGCCCCGACGAGCAGGCGGGCCGGGCCGCGAAATGTCCGAAGTGTCGTGTCGCCTTCCGGGTTCCGACCCCCGCCGGCGAACCCCGGCCGCCGGCGGCCGGCCGAGCGGAGGCGTCGGAGGCCGAGTCCGACGCGCCGCCGCTCCGCGAGGCCCAACCCGCCGAGCGCGAGTTCGACGACGCGATCGAGTTCCTCTGTCCCCACGGGCACCGCTTGCACGGCCCGGCGCGGTTGCAGGGTCAGCCGGGCGAGTGTCCCACCTGCGGCGTCAAGTTCCGCGTGCCGACGTATGAAGACCTGGGCGAGGAAGAGGTGCCCGACCAGCCCATCGAAGCCGGGCGAGCCGGCGGGGAGGACGATCTCGATATGGTCCTGCCGGAGGTCGAGGAGGATGCCGACCGTCTCGCGGCCGAGCCCCTGGCCGAGACGCTCGGTCCGGCGAAGCATCCCACCGCCGAGTTGCTGACGCGCATGTGGGAGTACAAGCAACGCGGAGCGACGCTCGAAATCCGTCTTTGCAGCGGCGAAACGCTGATCCCCGACCACTTCGCCGCCCGGTCGGCCGCCTCCTCGCATGCCCTGTTGGCGGCCGTCGAGCGGGACGGCACCCACACGGTGTACCTGGTGGCGTGGGACGCCGTTCAGCGCGTCCTGCTGCGCGGCGTCAAATCGCTGCCGGAAGAATTCGCGTAGGAACGGGGGCGGCGGTCAGTAGATTTCAATGCTCTTGACGACTCCCGCGGAGGAGCGGGAGGCGTAGACGCAGCGGGAGGCCGCCTCGAGCATATCGGCGGGCGAGAAGTTCCGGGGCGGCAGGGCGATGGTCGCCGCCCCCACGCTGACGACCACCTCGGGCGCCTCATCCACCCACTGGGCTTCACGCACCCGGCGGCGTAGTTGCCCGGTCAGGTCGTTTCCGTACTCGACGGCTTGCCGGCGTTCGCAGTCGGGCAGGATCAGGGCGAAGCCGCCCGGCGCGGTGGGGCGGCATAGCGCGCAGTAATGGTCCAGTTCGCGGCAGGCGCGCTCCAGTTCCCGCAACAGCACTTCGTACCCGGCACTACCCGGCACGAAGTGTTCGTCGTCGGGCGGGTCCAACTGCAGCAACAGGAGGCTGAGCGGGTATCGCGAGTTCCGGCATGCGCGGCCGGCCGCGGCCAGGTGTTCGATCAGTTCGCTCTCGGGGCCGGTGCCGTGGCCGGCGTGCGCCCCGCGGCCGGCGGCCGAACTGTGTGCCTCCGCCGTAGCGGGGCCGGCATCCACGGCGTCCGATGCAACGGCAGGCGCGGCAACAGCGACCGCCGGCGCGGTTCGATAGCAGGCCACCGCCTCGGTCAGGTCTTCCAGCTCGTCCAGCAACCGTTGCTCCTCGGCCACCGGGCCCTGCTCGTCCCGGCCCCCCACCATGCCTTCGGCCACCGATTCCGTGACGGCCGCCAGTTGCCGGTGGGCATGGAGCAGCACGTCGCTGTAATTCAGCCCCTCGGGCAGGTCCAGCGACAGGACGTCGGCCAGATGCAGGACCTTGTCTTCGAGCGTTTCGACGAGTTGTTCGAGCTGCGCGTCGGAAAACTCCCGGTAATGGCGGCCGATGATGAGCAGTTCCGCCAGGGCCTCCGGCCGGCCGCCGGCCAGGAAGCGGGCGAGCAGTTCGGCCAGGTGCAGGATCTGCTGCAAGGGGCTGCGCCCGGCGGCCGCGCCGTCGGAAGGCCGCAGGCCCTCGCCCCAGGAGACCGCCTCGGCGAGCATGGCGGGCAGATGCCAGCCGGTGAGGATGCGGGCGCTGAGGGCGGTGTGGTCGAAGCCCATCGTTTCCGCCTCGATGGCCGCCAGATCGAAGTGCCCCTCGTCGACCTTCCGCAGCAGCCGGCAGTAGGGCTCGCCGATCTCCTGGATCAGCAGCAGTTCGCCCAGGTCTTGCAGCAGGCCGGCCACGAAGGCGTCGTCGCCGGGTATCTGCCAGAGCGCTTCGCTGATCTCGCGTCCGGCCACCGCCTTGGTCAGCGCGTGCCGCCAATATTGCTCGAGCACGTTCCCTTCGACCCGGGCAAACAACGCCGGCGGCAGGCTGAAGCCGAGCACCAGCATCTTCAACGGCTTGATGCCCAACAGCGTCAGCGCCTGATTCAAGTCGCTCACCTCGCGGCTGAGCCCGAACAGCGAACTGTTCACCACGCGAAGGATCCTGCCGGTCAAGGCCGGATCGTTTTCGATGCACTTCTTCAGCGCGTGGGTGTCGACGTGCGGGTTCCCGGTCAACTCCAGCACCTTCATCGCCACGGCCGGGAGGCTGTAAAGCTGCGTTGCCCGAGAGGCAAGGCGGTCAAGAACGGATACCGTGTTGCTCATGCCGTCCGATTTCCACGAGACTATTCCTTGATCAACTCGCCCACGGTCATGCCGGCGGGGATCATCGGCAGCACGTGTTCCTGGTAGGGCACCTGCACGTCGAGCAGGTAGGGGCCGGGGGCGTCGATCATCTCGCGCAGCCCGTCGAGCAACTCGGCCTTGTCGCGCACCGACCGGGCCTGCCATTGAAAGCCGCGGGCGATGGCCACGAAGTCGGGGTAGCGGACCTCGGGGGTGATGCCGTCGCCCTGGCCCAGCGCCTCGGGATCGTCGATCGACCCCAGGTACGTGTGCGCCCGGTTGGCCTGGTGGAAGCGGTCCTCCCACTGCACCACCATACCCAGGTGCATATTGTTCAGCAGCAGCACCTTCACCGGCAGCTTCTCGCAGTGGGCGGTGGCCATTTCCTGGATGTTCATCTGGAGGCTGCCGTCGCCGTCGAT
>SKJM01000380.1 GCA_007122045.1 Planctomycetales bacterium
CTGCTGAACCGGCGCTCGCACGTCACCTGCGAGGACATCCAGGCGCTGGCCAAGCCGGTGCTGCGGCATCGCGTCGTATTGAGTTTCACCGCCCAGAGCGAAGGCGTGACCACCGACGACCTCGTACAGCGGCTGATCGACGTGACGCCCACCAAGGAAGATGAACTGACCCGCGACGACCGGTTCCAGAAGATGTTTGCCGCCTAACGGCCGACCACCCATGCCCGACCCGAAACGATTCCTCCATCCCGAAGCCATCCGCCGCATCACGCGGCTCGATCTGCGCGCGCGGCATATCGTCGAGGGGTTCCTCAGCGGCATGCACCGCAGCCCGTACTTCGGCCAATCGGTCGAGTTCCGCCAGCACCGGCAATACACCTTCGGCGACGACCTGCGGTACGTGGATTGGAAGGTGTGGGCGAAGCAGGACCGCTTCTACGTGAAGCAGTTCGAAGAGGACACCAACCTCCGCTGCACGCTGCTGTGCGACGTATCGGGCAGCATGCGGTACGGGCGGGGGGCGTTGACCAAGTACGAGTACGGCTGCACGATCACCGCCTGCCTTGCCTACCTGCTGCTGCGCCAGCAGGACTCCGTCGGCTGCGTCGCCTTCGACGAGCAGCCGCGCACGATCGTGCCGCTCCGCACGAAGCGGAATCACCTCGACGACATCATCCAGGCCATGGACGTGAGCGAGCCGCGCGACAAGACGGGCATCTTCCCCGTGCTGCGCCTGGTGGCGGAAACCTATCCGCGGCGGGGCATGGTCGTGCTCGTCAGCGATCTGCTGGTCGAGCGGCCGGGGCTCCTGCGGGGGCTGAAACTCCTGCGCAGCCGGGGCCACGACGTGATGGTGTTCCACGTGATGGACGACGACGAACTCGACTTCCCGTTCACCGGCCCCACCCGGTTCGAGGGGCTGGAAACCGACGACGCGCTGCGGTGCAACCCCCGGGCGCTGCGGCAGGGGTACCTGGACGCCTTGGGCGAATACCTGGCCGAGGTCCGCCACGGGTGCGTGGCCAACAAGGTCGATTACCGGCTGCTGCGCACCAGCCAGCCGCTCGATGCGGCCCTGGCCGCCTACCTCAGCAGCCGGCTCAGTACCCACCATCGAAATTGACGCGAAGGAAGCAATCAAGGACGCCTGGAGAAAAGGCCCACGATGCCCAGCTTTGTTTTTCAACCGCTGCTGTGGGGGTTGCTGCTGGTCGGCGTACCCGTGTTGATCCACCTGATCAACATGCTGCGCCACCGGCGCGTTCCCTGGGCGGCCATGGAGTTCCTGCTGCAAAGCCAGAAGCGGAACCGCACCTGGATCATGCTCAAGCAGCTCCTGCTGCTTCTGATGCGCATGGCCGCGGTGGCCGCCGTCGTCCTCGTGCTGGCGCAGCCGGTGCTGCGCAGCGAGTGGGGCCGGCTGTTCGGGGGTTCGAAAACCCACCACGTCGTGCTGCTCGACGACAGCTTTTCGATGGCCGACCGGTGGGCCGACACCAGCGCGTTCGAGCAGGCCAAGGCCGTCATCCGGCGGATCGGCGCCCAGGCCGCCGCGCAGCAGCAGCCGCAGGAGTTCACGCTGATCCGTTTCTCCCGGGTCGGTCGCGAGCGCCGGGGGAGCGAAATCGACCTGCTGCAGGTCACCGTCGACCGGGATTTCGAGGCCGGCCTCGAGCGAATGCTCGATGACGTGCGCCCCTCGGAAACCGCCGCCGGGCCGCTGGCCGCCCTGGCCGAAGTTCGCCGGCTGCTGGGGACCACCGACGACGAGCGGCGCATCGTGTACCTCGTTTCCGACTTCCGCACCCGCGAGTGGAACGAACCCACCGAACTGAAAAACCGCATGCAGGCCATCGCGTCCGACGGGGCCGAACTGCACCTGGTCCGCTGCGTCGATCAGCAGCGCGACAATCTGGCCATCGTTTCGCTCCGGGCCTCGCCGGGTAGCCGGGCCGTGGGCGTGCCCGTGTTCGTCGAAGTGGCGGTCCGCAACTATGGCGCCAGCCCGGCGCGCGACGTCTCGGTCCTGCTGGAAGAGAACGGGCAACCCCGGCCGGCGGTTCGCATTGCCGAAATCCCGCCCGGCGAAACCGTCGAAGAACGCTTCCTGGTCCGCTTCGCCACGGCCGGCCAACAGCAGTTGGTGGCCCGCCTGGAGACCGATCCGGTGGCCGCCGACAACCACCGCTACGTGACCGTTGACATCCCGCTGGACGTGCCCGTCCTGCTGATCGACGACGAGCGGGCGGCCGACGCCCGGGCGCTGAGCCTCGCACTGGCGCCCGGCGGGCGGGCGGAAACCGGCATCCGTCCGGTCATCGAAACGCCCCGCTACTTGAGCATCCACCCGCTGGACGACTACCGGGCAATTTACCTGCTCGACGTTCCGCACCTGGACCGTTCGGCCGTCGCCGCGCTGGAGGAGTTCGTCCGCAACGGCGGCGGCCTGGGCATTTTCCTGGGCGAGAAATCGGACAGCCGCTTCCTCAACGACCAACTGTACCGCTACGGCAAGGGCGTTATGCCCCTGCCCGTGACCGGGCCGGCCGAGTTGCTCGTCGACCGGCTTCAGCGGGCGCCGGACCTGCGGGTGGAGCCGCACCCGATTTTCCGGGTGTTCGCCGGGCAGCGCAACCCCTTCTTGTCGACCGTGAACGTGACCCGCTACTTTGCCACCCCGGAGGGCTGGGACTTGGAGCCGGACCCCGGCGCCGAGGTCATCGCCCGCCTGCGCAACGGCGCGCCGCTGGTGGTGACCCGGCCGTTCGACGACGGGCGGGTGGTGGCGGTGCTGACCACGGCGGCCCCCACCTGGAACAACTGGGGGCGGAACAACCCGAGTTACGTGGTGACCATGCTGGAAACCCAAGCCTTCCTGGCCGGGCAGTCCGGCGACGGGCCCGACGCCCGAGTGGGGACCCCGGTGCGCCTGGAACTGGACCCCGGCCGGTACCAGTCGGAGGTGCGGGTGTTCCAGCCCGGCGAGGAAACGGTTTCTCCCTCGCTGACCGAGGCCGCGCTGGCCGACGGCGCCCCGGTCGTCGAACTGGACGAAACCGATCGCAGCGGCATCTATCGGATTCAACTGTTCCGCAATGACGGTGGCTCCGAGGAGCGATGGATCGCCGTGAACGTCGAACCCGACGGCGGCAACCTGGAAACCCTCGACGGGTCGCAACTGGCCGACCGGCTGTCGGGCGTTCCGTACCAGTTCGAGCAGGCCGGCACGTTCCGGTACGCGGCGGGCGACGAGCCCGGCTACAACCTGGCTGAAGCCATCCTGTACTTCCTGGTGATCCTCCTGCTGCTCGAGCAGGTGGTGGCCTGGTGGGCGAGCTACCATCCGGCGGCGCCGCGGGCGGCCTTGGCCCAAGGAGGTGCTGCATGAATTGGGCCCTTTTCCTCCTGCCGCCGGTCGCCACCATGGAAGCCGTCGACGGCGCCGTTCGCTCGACGTTCGAGTTCGGGCGCATCCAGACGAACACCGACTGGATTGCGCCTGTGGCGGCCTTCGTCCTGATCGGCTTGTTCGTCCGCGCGATGTACCGCCGCGATTCGGTCGACCTGCCTCGGTCGCTCTGCTGGCTGCTGACGTTTCTGCGCACCGCGGTATTCTTCGCCCTCCTGCTGCTTTACCTCCAGCCCCAATGGCGTTTGGAGCTGGAGCACACGATCAACTCGCGCGTCCTGGTACTGGCCGACACCAGCCTGAGCATGGGTATCCTCGACGCCGAGCAGCCCGGCGCGAGCGCGCCGGCCAGCCGGGCGCAGCAGGTGAGCCGCCTTTTCCGCGAGACGCCCTTCCTGGACGAACTCCGCGAGACGCACGACGTGGAGGTCTTCCGGTTCGACGAACAGCTCTATCGCGATGCCCGCGTCTCGCTTGAAAAACGGCAGCCGGACGAGCCGGGTTCCGCGCCCGAGGCTCCCGGCGCCGGCAATCCGTCCGAGCCGCCCAAGCCCGATTGGGAGGAATTCTTGCAGCCGACCGGCACGGAAACCCGCCTCGGCCAGGCGCTGGCTCAATTGATCGCCGACGAACGCAGTGCGCCGGTGTCGGGCATCCTCGTATTCACCGACGGCGGGCAGAACGCGGGCATCTCGCCGGACGCCGCCGTGCAGTTGGCGCGCGAGGCCCGAATTCCCATCGTTCCCGTCGGCCTCGGCTCCGACCGGCTTCCGACCAACGTGCGCGTGGCCGACCTTATGGCCCCCGAGCGGGCCTACCCCGGCGACCGCTACACGATGACCGGGCTGGTCCAGGCACAGGGGATGGCCGGGCAGGTCGTGTCCGTGCAGTTGCTCGCCCGCGACAGCGACGCGGACGCCGAACCCGGCACCGGCGATTTGATCGAGACCCGCCAGATCACCCTCGGCGACGCCAGCGAGGTCCTGCCGGTGCGGTTCGAGGTCACACCGGACCGGGCGGGGCGACGCACCTTTGTCCTGCGCATCGACAACGTCCCCGGCGACCGCAACCCGGACGACAACCTCCGCGAGGTCGAAGTGGAGGTGGTTGACCGCAAGACTCGGGTGTTGCTGTTCGCCGGCGGGCCAACCCGCGAATACCAGTTCCTACGGAATCTCCTTTACCGCGACCGCTCGGTCGAGGTGGACGTGCTCCTTCAGACGGCGCAACAGGGCATCTTGCAGGAATCGGACCGGATTCTCGACGATTTCCCCATTACCCGCGAGGAAATGTACGAGTACGACTGCGTGGTGGCTATTGACCCCGATTGGCAGGAATTGAGCAGCCCGCAGGTCGAGTTGCTGGAACGATGGGTCGCGGAACAGGGGGGAGGGTTGATCGTGGTCGCGGGCCCCATCTTCACGGGCCGGACCGTGGCCGGATGGGTGCAAGACCCGTCGATGGCGCCCATCCGCGCCCTGTATCCGGTGGAGTTCCAGCGGCGGTTTTCGGGAATCGACGCCGCGGCCTACGGCTCGCGCGAACCCTGGCCGCTGGAGTTCACCCGCGAGGGGCTGGAAGCCGAGTTCCTCTGGCTGGGCGACACCGAGACGAGCAGCCGGCGGGTGTGGCGCGAATTCCCGGGCGTGTACAGCTTCACGCCCCTGCGAGGCGCAAAGGACGGGGCCACCGTCCTCGCGCGGTTCTCCGACCCGCAGGCCACCGCCGGGGGCGAGCAACCCGTTTACTTGGCATGGCACTTCTACGCCTCCGGCCGCGTCTTCTACGCCGGCAGCGGCGAGATGTGGCGGCTGCGGGCCCTCGACGAGAAATACTTCGACCAGTTCTACACGAAGCTCATTCGGCATGTCTCCCGGGGCCGGCTGCTGCGCGGCTCGACCCGCGGCGTCCTGCTGGTGGGCCGGGAACGCTACCTGATGGGCGATACGGTCGAGGTCCAGGCCTACCGGTTGACCAATGCGCAGCTCGAACCGTTCGAAGCGCCCAGCGTTCCCCTGCAAGTGATCGGCCCCGGTGGCCGCGTGCAGAGCGTGGCCCTGCAGGCCGATCCGAGCCGGGTCGGCTCCTTTGTCGGCCAGTTTACCGTATTGCAGGAGGGCGACTACCGGCTCGAGTTGCCCATTCCCGAGAGTGTCGACGAACGGCTCGCGCGGCGGATTATGGTCCGCATCCCCCAGTTGGAGCGAGAGAACCCGCAACGCAACGACGCCCTGCTGGAACGTCTGGCCCAGGGGACCCGCGTCGACGAGGGCCAGACGGGGGTGTACTACGTGGGCGTGGAGGAACTGTTGGCGCCGCCGCCGGACAAGCCGCCGGTGATGGAGCTTCTGAAGGACCGCACGCGCACCAGCATCCGACCCATGGCTCCCACCAGCCGGGACTGGGAGCGCTATTGGCTCACCTGGATGATGGCCGCCCTGTGCGGCCTGCTGTTTACCGAATGGCTCCTTCGCCGCCTGGTGCGGCTTGCATAAACGGTTTATCATGACGACGGCTTCCGACACCGCTCGAATCGAACTCGCCCCGCAAATCCGCGGGGTGCTCGCCCGGCTCCGCGCGCGCATTCGCCGCTACGTGTGGATCGAGGGGCTGGCGGCGGCCGTGGTGTGGCTGGGGCTCGCCTTCTGGGTCACGCTCCTGTTGGACTGGTTCTTCGAACCGCCCGCCGCAGTCCGGCTGATCGCCCTGATGGCCGCGGGTCTCGTCCTGTTGGCCGTCCTGGTGCAAAGGATCGCGCGCCGGCTCATGGCCCCGCTGGGCGACGCCAACATGGCCACGGTCCTGGAGCGACGGTTTCCCCACCTCGACGACGCGCTGCTGACGGCCGTGGTGCTTGCCGCCCGAAAGGCCGACCCGTCGGACTGCAACCCGGAAATGCTCGAGCGGACCTGCCGCGAGGCCGCCGAGCGGATGGACACCGTGCGCCTCGGCGAGGTGTTCAATCCGGCGCCGCTGCGGCGCCAGGCGGCTGCCGCCGCGGCGATCTCGGCCAGCGTGGTTGCCTTCGCGGTGCTTCAACCGGCGGCGTTCGGCACCTGGGCGCAGCGCAGCCTGGCGCTGTCGCCCGAACCGTGGCCCCGCTACACGCGGCTGCTCGTCGAGGGATTCGACCAGGAGGGGCGCGTGAAGGTGGCCCGCGGCAGCGAGTTCGACCTCCTTGCGAAAGCCGACACCTCGTGGCCGGCGGTGCCCGAGGTGGTCGAGGTGCGCTATCGGGCCGAGGGCGGGCGGCGGCAGCGCGAGTCGATGGGCCGGCGGGGCACCGCGGTTCCCGGCCGCGACGCCTATCAAGAGTACACCCACCGGTTCGAGAGTGTGCTGGCCTCGATCGATCTGGAGGTCGTCGGCGGCGATGCCGCCGTGCGGGGGCTGCGCATCGAGGCGGTCGATAGCCCCACCATCAATGAAATGCATCTGACTGTCGGGCTTCCCGAATACACCGGGCGCCCGGACCGCACCCTTCCGGTCAGCGGCGTGATGCAGGTGCCGTTCGGCTCACGGCTGGTCGTGCACGCCCGCTCGAACAAACCGCTGGTTCAGGTGCAGATCGACTCGGTCCTGGACGACGCGCCGCCTCCGCCCACGGTCCTCGAAGCCGAGGCCCTCGACGACGACGCGCGGGGCTTCGAGCTGGCCCTGCCGCCCTTGACCGGCGACAAGACGCTTCAGTTCACGCTGTCCGACACGGACGGCATCCGGAGCCCCCAACCCACGCAGCTCCGGCTGGTCACCATCGCCGACATGCCGCCGCAGTTGGCCGTCCGGCTGCGCGGCATCGGCGCGGCGGTCACGCCGCAGGCGCGGCTGCCCGTGGTCGGCGAAATCCGCGACGACTACGGGATCGCCCGCACCTGGTTCGACTACTCGATCGACCAGGGCGAACCCCAGACGCGCCCCATCCGCGAGCTGCCGTCGGCGCCGGCAACCGCGGTGCTCAACGACGAGGCGCTGGAAGTGGCCGACTTGGGGCTGGAAGTGGGGCAGCAGCTCGCCCTGGCGGTCAAGGCGGCCGACCTCTACGATCTTTCCGGCGGCCCGAACGTCGGAAGCGGCGACCGCTGGCAACTGGAGGTCGTCACGGCGGATCGGCTCCGCACCATGCTGGAAGCCCGCGAACTCGTCCTGCGGCAGCGTTTCGAGCAGATCATCCGGGAAGCCACCGAAACGCGCGACCTGCTGGCCCGCATGGAGTTCGGCGGCGCAGCCGCAGACGAGCGCGACGGCGAAAACGCCGAGAACCCGGCCGACCCGGACGCCGCCGACCGCCCCACGCCCATGCAGCAGTTGACCGCCCGCACCCTGCGCGTGCAGCGGGCGCTGCAGAACAGCCGCAAGAACGCCCACGAAACCAAGGGCGTGGCCGAGGCGTTCGACGATATTGAGCTTCAATTGATCAACAACCGGGTGGATACCGAGGAGCTGCGTTTCCGGATTGCCGAGGGCATCGCGCAGCCGCTGCACGCGATCGCCGACCAGACCCTCCCCGAACTCGAGCGGCGGCTCGACGCCCTCCAAGAGGCGCTCGACGACGAAACCCTCGGGCCGGCGCGCCGCGACCGGGCCCGGCGGCAGGCCGACCAGGCGCTCCTGGCCATGCAGGTGGTGCTGCAGCGCATGATCGAACTCGAGTCGTTCAACGAAGCCGTGGAAATGCTCCGGCAGATTATCGCCCTGCAAGGCGACCTCGAAGAGCAGACCAAACAACGGCAAAGACAAAGACTCCTCGATTTATTGGAGGACTGACCGACATGGTAGTCACAAAGCTTTGGAAGTGGGCGGCCTGCATGGCGGGCCCCATGGTGGTTGTCATGGCTCTGGCCGCAGGGGGCAATCCTCCGCCGGAGCCCCGGGAGGCGCCCGCCGAGGCCGAAGCCGAGCCCGGCGACGCCGCCGCGGACGCCGACCATTCGGCGGCGCGGCTGGCGCTGGAACAGCAGCGCATCGCCGACCGATTTCGGCGGCTCGAGCAGGTGCTGCTCCGCATGGCCGAACTGACCGGCGGCACCGACCCGCACCGCGCCGCGCTGCTCAAGAGGGCCGTGGCGCAAAGCAAGGACCGGCTGATCGACCTCCAGTTCGAGCGCCTGGAGAAGTTGCTGGAACAGGACCAGCTTGGCCGGGCGATCGAGAACCACGCGGCCATCCAGGAGGATCTGGCGGTGATCCTGGAACTGCTGCTCAGCGAGGACCGCGCCA
>SKJM01000748.1 GCA_007122045.1 Planctomycetales bacterium
CGCGGAGGATCGTCGCAATCTCGATCGACCGTTTCACCCCCTGGTCCAGCAGGAATTTCAGCCGGGGCGTATAGCGCATGTCGATCCGCTCGGCCAACCGCGACTGCAAAAAACCGGCCGCCGACTGCAAGCCGCGCAGGCAAAGCTTCTGCTCGGTGTCGGTGCCCATCACCGACACGTGGACCTTGGCGTGCCGGAGGTCATTGGCGACCTCGACGTAGGTGACCGTCACGTGCTGCACGCGGGGGTCCTTGATCTCTCGGAGGATCGACGTGCTGACGACCTCTCGGATGGCCTCAGCGGCCTTTTGCGCGCGTCGGGACACCATGGCTTGTTTGTCCGTGGAGGAACAGGGGTAACGTAAACCGCGTGCGTCAGGTGGCCGCCGCGGCGGCCAGCGTGCGGCGGACCTCTTCGATCCGGTAAACTTCGAGGATATCGCCTTCCTTCAAGTCGTTGAACCCGCGCAGCTTGATGCCGCATTCCATGCCGGCGCGGACCTCGCGGATGTCGTTCTTCTCCCGGCGCAGCGAGTCGAGAAGGTAGTCGCCGATAACCCGGCTGTCGCGAATCACCCGGACGCGGCCATCGCGCTGGATCGTGCCGCCGAGCACCTGGCACCCGGCGACCGTACCCATCCGGCTGATTTGAAACGTCTGCTTCACCAGCGCCCGGCCCAATTCGACCTCCTGCTTCTCCGGCCGCAACATGCCCTCCAGGGCGGCCGCCAGGTCGTCGCTCACCTGGTAGATGATGTCGTACCGGCGGATTTGGACGCCGCGCCGATCGGCCAGTTGCCGGGCGCCTTCGTCGGGCACGACGTTGAAGGCGATGATGACGGCGTCCGAGGCGTCGGCCAGGTGGACATCGGCCTCGGTGACCCCGCCCACGGTGGCCTGGAGGATGCGAATTTGCACCTCAGGGTGCTCGAGTTTGGTCAGTTCCTTCCGAATGGCCTCGATCGAACCCCGCACGTCGGCCCGGAGAATGATGTTCAGCGTCTGCACCTCATCCTCGCGGCCCAGCCGTTCGAACAGGTTCTCCAGGGTGATGTGGGGTCGGGCACCGGCCAACTCGCGTTCGCGCATCTGCTCCGCGCGGCGCTCGGCCAGTTCCCGGGCCTGGGAGATGTCGCTGAGCACGTAAAAGCGGTCGCCGGCGCCGGGCGCGTCGTGCAGTCCGGTCACGTTGACGGGGAACGAGGGGCCGACCTCGTCGTGGCGGCGGCGAGGCTTGAGCGTGTCGTACATGGCCTTCACCCGACCGTACGCCGTGCCGCATACCACGACGTCGCCCACCTTCATGGTGCCGTTCTGCACCAGCAGCTTGGCCACCACGCCGCGGCCTTCGTGCAATTCGGCTTCGAGGCACGTGCCCACGGCGGGCCGGTCGGGGTTGGCGGCGTATTCGTGCAACTCGGCCACCGTCAGCAGCGTCTCGAGCAATTCCTCGATTCCCTCGCCCGTCTGGGCGCTCGTCTTGACCACTTCCGTCTCGCCGCCCCACTCGCTGGGCAGCAGATCATTGGCGGCGAGTTGCTCGTACACCCGCTGGACGTTCGCGCCCGGCAAATCGATCTTGTTCAAGGCCACCACGATCGGTACGCCGGCGGCCCGGGCGTGGCTGATCGCCTCCTCGGTTTGCGGCATGACGCCGTCTTCGGCGGCGACGACCAGGACGGCGATGTCGGTCACGTTGGCGCCCCGGGCGCGCATTTCGGTGAACGCCTCGTGGCCGGGCGTATCGACGAACGCCACGGAGCCGCTCTCGGTGTCGACGCAGTACGCCCGGATGTGTTGGGTGATGCCTCCCTTCTCGCCGGAAACCACGTTCAAGTGGAGAATGCGGTCCAGCAGCGACGTCTTGCCGTGGTCGACGTGGCCGAGGAACGTCACAATCGGCGGCCTGGGCTTCAGCTTCTCGGCGCCGTCGTCTCGCTCGAGCTGAGCGACCAGACTTTCCTCCAAATCGATCTCATGGCGGAAGTCGACCTCCACGCCCAGTTCCGTCGCCAACAGCTCGGCGGTCTCCGGCTCCAATTCGGCATTGATATTAGCCAGCGTGCCCAGCGCCATGAGTTGGCGGAGGACGTCGCGGGCGGGCACGCCGATCGCCTCGGAAAAGCTGCGGACCGTGCACGGCAGCTCGACCACCACCTTGCTCTTCCGCGGCGCCGCGGTGTTGGCGCCCGTGCGCCGAATCCGGGTTCGCCGCCGGAGGGGGGCGTGGGTCGATTCTTCGTCGGCACTCCCCTTGCGCCGTCGCGCCGTCGCGGTCTTCTTCCGCTTCAGTTGCCGCTGTTCGCGGCCACCCAGCGTGGTATCCTTTGCATCGGGCGCCACCGGACGGGCCGGGCGGCGCGTCCGATCGCGCGCCGCCGGCGCGGGTTCGGCCGGCTTGGCCGGTTTGCCCGGCTTCTGCTCACCCGGCCGCTTCTTCGGCTCGGCCGCCGCCTTCTTCCGCTTCTCCTCGTGCTTTCGCAGGTGCTCCCTCAGAGGCTTTGCACCGCTCTTCCCGGCGCGAATGGCGTCGACCGGCAGCTTCAAATCGGGCTTCTGGGGCGCCGGCTCGGCGGCCTTCGGCTTGGCCTCCTGCGGGGCTTTGGCCGCCGGGAGGGGCGCCAACTTGATGGTCGTCGTCGGCCTGCTCGGGGCCTTCGGCGGCCTGGCTTCCTTCGGCGGGCCTTGCGGCGGCTTGGCTTCCGTCGGCGGGGCCTGCGGAGGCTTGGTTTCCGTCGGCGGGGCCTGCGGCGGCTTGGTTTCCGCCGGCGGGGCCTGCGGCGGCTTGGCTTCCGCCGGCGGGGCCTGCGGCGGCTTGGCTTCCGCCGGTGGGGCCTGTGGGGGCGGAGTGTCGGCCGGCGCCTTCTTCGCGGCGGGCTTCGCCCGGCTGGGCAAAACGGGTACCTTCCCCGTGGCCGCGCCCCCCGGCGCGATGTAGTCGCTGCGCGTGATGGGGCGGGGCGGCTCGGGCGCGGCCGGCCGCGCGCCGGCCGGGCGAGGAGCGGGCTTCTTCGGTCCGCTTATCGCCGCCTTGACGCGCGCCACCTCCTCATCGCTGAGGCTGGCCAGCGCAGACCCCTTCCCCGTAATCCCCGCCTTCTCGCAGATTTCGACGAGGATTTTGCTGTCAAGGTTCAGTTCCTTGGCCAGAGCGTAAATGCGAACGGCCAACTCGTCTCTCCCTTCTTCGCGGCGGCCGCGCCAAGCGACCCTGCCGCAACCATGAACAATCTCTTACATACGCACGTCCTCCTGTGACGCCGGCGACCTCTATGCGCCGCCGGCAGTGCGATCTTGCCTCGGCCACGACGGGTCGACAACTGCCGGAGCCCCGGCCCGAGCCGGTCGTCCAGCGGCCGTTTCGGCGTACCGCTTCACCCTTCGGCCGGCGAAGCGTCCGGCGACAGCCGCTCGGGTTCCCGCCCCTGCTCGGCCATCGCCTTGGAAACGTCGGCCTCGCCCTGCTCGCCGCCGCCGTTGGAACCGATCGGCGGATCGGCCGGTCGGGCCACTTCCGCCTCGGCATCTTCGCCACCTGGGGCGCCCGATTCGCCCGACGGCAGCTCGTCGTCGGCTGCGCTCGGCGCGGGCTGCTCGGCGGCTTCGGCTACCTCGGTTGCTTCGGCTACCTCGGTTGCTTCGGCTACCTCAACTGCCTCAACTGCCTCGGCTACCTCGGCGGTTTCGGCGGTTTCGGCGGTTTCAGTTGCTTCGGTTGCTTCGGTTGCTTCGGCTACCTCGGTTGCTTCGGCTACTTCGGCGGTTTCGGTTGCTTCGGCCTCTTTCTCAGCCTGCGCGGCCAGTCGATCCTGCTCCCGCTGAATCCGCCGCTGCTCGCCCGCCCTGCGCTCGGCTTCCTCGGCCTTCGCTTCCGCCCGCGTGACGATCTGGTCGACTTGCTCCTCGGTCAACCCGCCCATCTCCATCAGGTCGTCCGGTTCGATGACCGACAGATCGTCGTAGGAGAGGAATCCCTCGCCCACCAGCCGCTCGGCCAGTTCGTCGGAAACCCCCTCCAGCGAGGCGAATCCGACGACGGCCTGCTCGATTTGCTCGTCGAGTTCCTCGCGAGTCATGATTTCGATGTCCCAGCCGCACAGCTTGCTGCCCAGACGGACGTTCTGCCCGCGCCGCCCAATGGCCAGCGACAACTGGTCCTCGCGCACGAGCACGATGGCGCGGCCGAGCATCTGGCACAGGATGACCTCCTCGACCTCGGCCGGCTGGAGGGCGTTGGGGACGAGCACCAGCATGTCGTCGCTGTACCGGACGATGTCGATTCGCTCGTTGGCCAGTTCATCGACGATGTTCTTGATGCGGTTGCCGCGGACGCCCACACATGCGCCGACGCAGTCGATGCGCTGATCGCTGCTCCACACGGCGATCTTGCTGCGGTAGCCCGGCTCGCGCGCAATCGCCCGAATCTCAATCACCCCCTCGGCAATCTCCGGAATCTCCTGCTCGAACAAACGCTGCACGAGATGGGGCTTCGTGCGGCTGAGGATCACCCGCACCCGACTGCCCAGCTTCTTCACCTCGTACACGGTCGCCCGAATCCGTTCGTTCACGTGATGGGTCTCGCCGGGAATCTGCTCCCCCCGGGGCAGGATGGCCTCGGTATTCGGGAGGGCCACGTAGCCGGTGCCGCCCTCATACCGCTGAATCACGCCGGTGACCAACTGCCCGATCTGCTCCTCGTACTCCTCGTACAGGGTGTCGCGCTCGGCCTCCCGAATCTTCTGGATCATCACCTGCTTGGCCATCTGCGCGCCGATGCGTTCGGTCATTTGATCGGGCTCAAGGGGCTGCCCGTTGTGCGTCCCCGTGATCGAACCGTCCTCGCGGTTGATGGTAATCTCGATCTCTTCGTCTTCGCCGAAATGCTTCTTCGCTGCCGAGACGAGCGCAGCCTCGATCCCCTCAAAGACCACGGATTTGTCGATATTCTTGTCGCGGTGGATCGTGTCGACCAGCCGCAGCACTTCGTTGGGATCCATCGTCCTACTTTCCGTTGTTCGCTTTCGGCCGCGCACGGCCGATGCACCATCTTGTCGCCCACCCTGCCCCCCGCCGGGCACGACGCGTTTCAATCGCCTTAATACAGTCGCCACTTACCGTGTAATGGAGTAATTGGGTAAGCATACCGGGCTGCCGGCTTAGTGTCAAGCCGCCCCGGTCCGCTGCTGCGGCAACTGCCGCCCGAACGCCAAGAATCCTCCTCTCATGGGTGGAAATATGTGGCACGAAAGTGCCGCCTGCCCCTCTGCGTGAACCGCCAATACGGCGCAAGCTGGCCGTCCACTCCGGGGGGGGTCGATCTGCGTGGCCGCCCAGCGGGCCACCAGCGCACCATTCTGTGGGGGTGGTTCTCGGCTCGCCGGGCACCGCGGTTGGAGTCCCGGCTCTGGTCGGCTGCAAAACAAAACGGCCTCCGGCGCGCGGGTCGTTGACCCGTCCGAAACGCCACACAACAACACCCCGCTAGAGAACTACTTCTTGAGCCGGCCGGGCAAGAACTGGTGCTCGGCACTGAACAGCCGGCGGTAGCCCAAAAGCGCGACCCCCATCGTGCCCAGCGACGCGCCCGCGGCGATCAAGAACATGATGACCATCTGGTACAACGCGGCCTGGATCGGGTCGACGCCGGCGAGCAGTTGGCCGGTCATCATGCCGGGAATGCTCACGATGCCGAGCACCATCATGGTGTTCAACGTGGGAATCAGCCCGGTGCGCACCGCTTGGCGGACGGCGTCCTGAGCGGCTTCCCAGCGGGTGGCGCCGAGGGCCAGCAGGGTTTCCACTTCGTCGCGGCGGCCGGCCAACTCGCTGCCCAGCCGGTCGATGCCCAGTGAAATGCCCGTCAGCGTGTTGTGCAGCACCATGCCCAACAGGGGGATGCCGTATTGAGCCAGCCGCTCGATGGGCACCTGCACCACGCCGAAGGCGCCCACGGCGGTCACGCACCAGGCGCTCACCCAGATGGCCAGGACGCTGTCCAACAGCAGGCCGGCGTAGCGCCGCTCGACCCGGCGTACCGCCGCCATGCCGGCCACCACGGTCATGACCACCATCAGGGCCACCGCATAATACCACTGCTCGGCGGCAAAGACCCATCGTAACACCCATCCCAGAAGCAGCAGTTGCAGGATCGTCCGCAGCGTACCCAGGGCCAGGCGGCGCTCCAAACCCAACTGCAAGGCGAGCGACACGCCCCCACACACCACCATCAGCGACGCCGCCAGCGCAAGCTGCCCATAACTTAGCGCGATGTATTCAGCGGGCATTTTCGGGCTCCTGTGGCGTCGCCAAGCGGCCGGCGACCAGCCGAAACGTACGCTCGATCATGCGAGCGGCCTGCCGCCGGTCGTGGCTTACCCAGCAGAAAGCCCGCTCGGCCGGGGCCGTTTCCAACCACCCGGCGATGAGCCGCTCGACCGAGTCGGCGGCCGGGGGGTCGAGCGCCGCGGTCGGCTCGTCGAGCAGCAAGACCGCCGGGTCGAGCTGCAGGGCTCGCAACAGGGCCACCACCTGTCGCTCGCCGCCGGACAGTTCGGCGGTGGGCTGGCGCAAGAAGGCGGCATCGCGGCCGAGTCCCTCCAACCACCGCAGGAGCCGCGACTCGTCGTACCGCACCCCCCGGTGAACCTTCAGCCGGAAGGGCCGTCGAAGCGCGGCCTCGACCGATACACCGATCAGCGCCGGCCGCTGGTGAAGATAGATCACCCGACTGCGGAAATCAGGCACGTCTCCCCGGTCGACCGGTTCGCCGCGCCAGAGCAGGCGGCCGCTGTCGAGCGGATCGAGCATGGCCATGGCACGCAGCAGCAGGGTCTTACCCGCCCCGGAAGGGCCCTCCAGGGCCACACCCATGCCCGCATGCAGCGACACCGAAACGCCGTCAATCAGCCAGCCGTGGCCCTCGGGGTGTCGGCGGCGGAGGTTTCGGGCTTCGAGCAAAGGCGGTGTAGCGGGCACGCGATTCTTGCAGCGGGACGGACATTTCCTGCCATAATACCGCCACGCGGGACAACCGAAAAGGGGGGCGTGGCCGTCGCCACGTCGCGCGCCGGGCCGTGCCCTTGCCCCCACCGCGGCCTCATGCGACAATATGATCTCCCGTGCCGAACGAGTCTCGGACGGGGCCGGTTCGGCCCATGTTTCTTTTTCCGGGGATGTTTCCAATTATGAAAGTTGTTCCCTTGGGCGACAACATCGTTGTCAAACGCATCGAGGCCGAGGAGGTCTCGCCCGGCGGCATTGTGCTGCCCGACGTCGCGCAGGAAACGCCCAAGCAGGGCCGGGTCCTGTCGATCGGCGACGGGCAACTGCTTGCGGACGGCTCGCGGGCCCGGCACCTGGTGGCGGAGGGCGACCGCGTCCTCTTCGGGAGCTACGCCGGCACCGAGGTGGAGGTCGACGGCCAGCGGTTTCTCATCATGCGCGAGGACGATGTCCTCGCAATCGTTCCCTGAATGCCGCATCGGCAACCCCGTTGCGGACAGGAAACCCGATGATGAGGGTTCGCCGGACACGGGGCAGCCGGCCAGAACAGCCCGAGCGACCGGACTTCACGTGCCGGAGGCCCTACCCGAGTGATTCGATGGCCACCAAAATGGACTTGGCCCCAACCAAAATGGACTTGGCCCCCGGTTTCGGAACCGGGCCGGTTCCGTATACAATCAATTGGCTGTGTGTGGCAGCCGGTTTGCGCCGGCGGCGATGTACAGCCGTTGTTTTTTTGGTAACTGACACTAGCAATATGGAGATTACGCTATGCCCCTGACCACGGAACAGATGACCCAATGGTGCCGGCGCATCCTCGGCGCCGACCCCGCCGCCCCGAAACTCACCCTGCAACAATACCTAGCGGCCATCCCCCGGCTTGACTGCCTGGAGAACCTGCCCCCCGGCACGCCCGTGCTCGTCCGCGGCGACGTGGACGCCAAGCCGGGGGAGAAGATCGGCGAAGGGGACATTCGGCTCCGGTCGATGGAGGCCACGCTGAACCACTGCCGGTCGAAGGGCTGGAAGACCGTTGTTTTCGGCCACATCGGCCGCGACCCGGAGAAGTCCCTCGACAAGGTGGCCCGGCGCCTCGGTGAAATTCTCGGCTGCGAGGTGCCGTTGCTGGCCAACTGGCTCGATGCGGATTCGATCACCATTTCCGACTCGGTCCGGCAGGCCATCGAGCAGGCGGCGCCGGGCGCGGTGTGCCTGCTGGAGAACACGCGGAAGTACGCCGTCGAGCGGGCGCTATGGAAGGCGAAGCCCGGCGACCTGCCCGAGTTGGCGCCCGGCCTGACGAAGTTGGCCAACGAGTTCGCCGCGAAGGTGGCGAAGGTGTACATCCACGAGGCCTTCTCGGCCGGCAGCCTCGACAGCTCCAGCGTGGTCGTGCCCGCCGCCATGGAAAAGGTGGCCCTCGGGCGGTACATCGCCGAGCAGTTCGAAGGGCCGCTGCGCGATTGCCTCGAGGCGCAACTAGTTGTGTTCAGCGGGCTGAAGGCCGACAAGCTGGACGACTTGCAGGCGATGATCGACCGCGGGAAGATTCAGCAAATCATCACGGGCGGCTCGCTGTCGGTGGCGCTGAAGAAGGCGGCCGAGGAACTCGACGGCCGCGA
>SKJM01000506.1 GCA_007122045.1 Planctomycetales bacterium
CAGGACCACTTCCCGCCCACGCTCGACACCTACTGGTTCCACCATCGCTGCTACCGGGCGAAGGCCAGCGAGAACTACATCCTCTCGTCGCGCACCGGCATCGAGTTCGTCGACCTGCGGACGGGCGAATGGACCATCCATCACTGGGTCCGTGGCGCGTGCCTGTACGGCATCATGCCGGCCAATGGGCTGGTGTACGCCCCGCCGCATCCGTGCGCGTGCTACTCCGAGGCGCTGCTGAAGGGGCTGGTGGCGCTGGCCCCGCCTACCAAGTCGCGCGAGCTGCCGGAGCCGCTCCCGGCGGAAGATCGCCTCGAGCGCGGCCCGGCCTACGGCGCGATTGCCGCCGAGAAGCCGAGCGGCGAGGCTTGGCCCACCTACCGGGCTGACGCGGGCCGCAGCGGCGGCACGCCGGCTCCCGTGCCGCGCGACCTCCTCCCGGCGTGGAGCACCGAACTCGGCGGGCGATTGACGCCGCCCATCGCGGCCGGCGGCCGGGTGTTCGTTGCCAATATCGACCGGCACATGGTCCATGCGCTCGACGCCGGTTCCGGCGACATGCTATGGAGTTTCACCGCTGGCGGACGCGTCGACTCGCCTCCAACCTACGACCGCGGCCGGTTGCTGTTCGGCTGCGCCGACGGCTACGTGTACTGCCTCCGGGTCGCCGACGGCGCGCTGGCTTGGCGCTTCCTCGCCGCCACGACCGACCGCCGCATGGTGGCCTACGATCAGGTCGAGTCGTGCTGGCCGGTCCACGGGTCGGTGTTGGTGCAGGACGGCGTTGTTTCGGCAGTGGCGGGCCGGTCGATGTACCTCGACGGCGGGCTGCGGCTGTGCCGGCTCGATGTCGAAACCGGCCGCCTGCTGGGCGAGCAGGTGTTCGACGACCGCGATCCCCAGACGGGCGAGGACCTCCAAGGGCGCGTGCGAGGGCTGAACATGGCGGTCGGCCTGCCCGATATCCTTTCCACCGACGGCCGGCGCCTTTACATGCGATCCCAGGTAATGGACCTGGAGGGCAATCGCGTCGCGCTCGGCCCGGCCGGCAGCGGGCACCCGCATCTGTTCGCTCCGTACGGCTTCACCGACGATTCCTGGTTCCATCGCACGTACTGGGTGTACGGCGACGCGTTCCACGGCGGCATTGGCGGCTTCCGCGCCGGGCAAACCGTGCCCGCCGGCCGCATCCTCGCCCATAACGAAGAAACGGTGTTCGGCTACGGCCGCAAGTCCGGCTACTGGCAGTGGACGTCGGTGCTGGAGAATCACCTGTTCGCGGCCGTCCGGCCCGGCGCCCGGCGCACGGAGCCGATGGCCGTCGAGTTCAAGAACACCGACAGCCTCGACCCGGCGGGCAAGCCGCTGACCATCGCCGCCTGGGTCCGGACCGCCGACGACGACGGCACCATCTTGGTGCGGGGAGCGAACATCCACGGCTTCGCCCTCATCCTGGCCGACCGCAAACCGCAAATGCTCCTGCGAACCAAGGGCACCACGCACGTGGCTGCGGCCGAAAAGCCGATCGGCGCCGAATGGACCCACCTGGCCGGCGTGATTGGCGAGAACGGGCGAATGACCGTGTACGTCGACGGGCAAGCCGCCGGCACGACCGACGGCGTGCCCCTGCTGGGCGGCACGCCCATCATCCCGATGCGCGTCGGCTACGATCCCACCAATCAACTGCTGCCCGAACCGTTGACGCCGTTCCAAGGCACGCTCGACGAGGTGATGCTGTTCCACCGAGCACTCTCGGCGGACGAGATCGCGCGGCTGGCCGATCCGGCGACAACCCTGGACGCCGAGGCCCGCGCCGGCCAGGTCCTGCACTTGACGTTCACCAAGGGGGCGGTCCGCGACCGCTCGCCCGCCAAGAACCATGGCGACGCCAAAGGCACCCGGTTCCGAACCGTGCCCGGCCCGGTGGGCGACGCGCTGGCGTTCGAGCAGCCCGATCCCGCCGTGCTGGCCCGGCGGCGCGAAGCGCAGGGGCGGGTGGGGCATCTTTGGAGCCGCGAGGTGCCGCTGATGGTCCGCGCCATGGCCGTGGCCGGCGAGACGTTGCTCATTGCCGGACCGCCCGACGTGGTCGACGAGGTGGCCGCATTCCAGGCGTTCGAGCATCCGTCCACGCAGAAACAGATTGCCGAGCAGGACCGCGCGCTGCGGGGCGAGGGCGGGGCCCTGTTCTACGCCGTCGATACCGCCACCGGCGAAACCCTGGCGGAATACCCCCTCGACTCGCCCCCCGTGTTCGACGGGCTCATCGCCGCCGCCGGCCGGGTGTTCCTCGTGACCATGGACGGCCGGGTGGTGGCGCTGGCGGGCGACTGATCGCCGAAGAGAAGCCCGGCAGGGGGGTGGTGAGCAGCGCACGCAAATGCCCCCTCCCGTGCCCTGAGAAGGTGATTTACCAAGAATAGAGAGGCATTGGTCATGTGTGAACTCACAATTACGATTCCGGATGAGCGGCTTTCGGCCCTAAGCGTTCCACCCGAAGAGGCCGCCGATGAACTGCGAATGCTGGCCGCCGTGAAGCTGTATGAAATGGGGCGTTTGTCCACGGGGGCAGCCGCGGAATTTGCGGGCATTCCCAAGCCGGTCTTTCTTCAACGGCTGGGTGACTACGGCGTTGCGGTGTTCGACATGACGCCCGAGGAGTTTGAGCAGGAGACACGACTTGGCTGAACTGATCTGCAATACGTCGGTGATCCAGTCGTTACACCAGCTTGGACTGCTGCATCTGTTGCCGGTGCTGGCCTCGCCGGTGTGCGTGCCAGCGGCCGTTGAGGCCGAGTTGGCCGCGGGCCGGGCAAGCGGCGCGGATGTTCCAGAGCCGGCGGCGTTCGCCTGGGCCCGGAAGCGAACTGCGGAGTCCACCCCCTCGCTGCCGCGCGAACACGCGCTGGGCGCAGGGGAACGGGCGGTCCTGTGGCTCGCGATGGAGTCGGCGACGGGTATTGCCGTACTGGACGACCGCGACGCCCGCCGCGTGGCCCGCCGGTTGGGCATCCCACTGACAGGGACGCTTGGTCTGCTCGTCGATGCGAAACAGCGCGGGCTGATCCCGGCGGTTGCGCCCCTGTTGAACGAATTGGGCCGACGTGGTTTCCACATGTCCGGGCGTATCCGTGAGGCAGTGCTGAAACGCGCCGGAGAGGAGTGATCAGCCGGTCGTTGTCGTACGGCGCAATGCAGCGTCTCGAGGATCTTCCCAATGATGCGGTATACTACCGTACCTGGAGTATGGTTACGTTTGGCTTGAGCTTGCTTCCTCCCAACCTCCCAACGACAAAACGATTCTGGCTGAAGGAGAAGATCAGATGCCCGCCCGACGGAAGAAAGAATGGTTCGACAATGACGCGTTCTGGCGGGAAACGTATTCATTCATGTTCCCGGAAGATCAGTTCGCCGCGGCGCCGGAACAGGTCGAGAAGGCGCTCGCGCTGGCGAAGCCCGGCGGCAAGGATGCGCTGGACTTATGCTGTGGGCCCGGGAGGTGCTCGATCGCGCTGGCCGAAGCGGGTTTCCGCGTGACGGGCGTCGACCGGACGAAGTTCCTGCTGGACAAGGCCCGCGCCCGGGCCCGGAAGGCCCGGACCCAGATCGAGTGGGTCGAGGCCGACATGCGCAACTTCGTCCGGCCCGAGGCGTTCGACCTCGTCGTGAACATGTGGACGTCGTTCGGCTACTTCGACGAGAAAGACGACGACCGGCGGGTGCTCCAGAACATCTACGCCAGCCTCCGGCCCGGAGGAGTCTGCCTGATGGAGATGCTGGGCAAGGAGCGGCTGGCCCGGATTTATCAGCCGACCACCTCCGACGTGCTGGCCGACGGGACGAGGGCGATCCTGTGCCACGAGATCGTCGACGACTGGACGCGCCTTCGCAACGAGTGGATCCTGATCCGCCAGGGCCGCGCCAAGACGTACCGGTTCCATCTGACGATCTACTCGGGGCAGGAGCTGCGCGACCGGCTGGAGCAGGCCGGCTTCACCGACGTGACGTTGTATGGGAATCTCGACGGCGAGGTCTATGGCCCCGATGCCCAGCGGCTCGTGGCCGTCGCGCACAAGGCAATGTCGGCGGACGCGCGATAAAGCTCGTCCAGGCGATGATCACCACGGCGAAGGTCCTTGCGCTGTTCCTCGATTTCTTTCGCGGTGCGAAACGGTTCGCCCGCCGTGCGTCTCGGCGGCGCCGCAAGCCGGGCGCGTTCGACCATAACGCACCCGCCCGACCGGGCCCGACCCTACTTTTGAGCAGCTTGGAAATGCTCTTGACGTCGGGTCGGGCTCTCGCTAAAAGACATCGCTCTTCAAGGTGCCCCGCCCGTGCTCCTCCACCGGGGATTCTCCCTTTCCGTCGGAGAAAACGCATGAACCCCACACCGCTGCTGAGGCTGTTCGTAGCCGCGTTGCTGCTTTTCACCGCCGATTTGGCGATGGGCCAACAGCTCGTCCGGTTCCCCACAACGGTCGCTCAGCTTCCTGCCCATACCTCCCAACCCCCATCCGGGCCCCAAGGTCCTATTCATATCCCTCAAGATGCCCTCCCTCACCCGCCTTCCCAGGGTGCCCAAAATCACAACTGGCAGGGCACCACACCGGGGCCGGCGGGAGTGTATAGGATGCCGGACGCGGCAGGCCAACCGGCGCCGGCGGGCGCGTCGGGCTACGGGATGCCGGCTCTGCCATCGCATCTGCCGCCGGCGGTGGGAGGCGGCCCGGCCGCCAACCCCTCGCCGGCGCTCCCGGCCTTTGGCCTCTCCGCGAATCCATGGGATGCCTACGGGCCGACGGCCGTCGGGTCCGCCGGATTCCCGACGCACGGTTACCAGGGATTCGAGGCCGGAGTCGACTTGGTCTTCTTTCGGCCCTACCTGGGAAGCCTGCGTTCGGTAACGGCCGTGGTTCCCGACGATCCGCCGGTGACCTTCACCACCAGGTTTCCGCCCAACCGTTTCGATCCAACGCTGAGAGCCTGGCTCGGCTACGCCTTTTCCAGCGGCCTGGGCTTTCGTGTGCGCTACTGGGAGTTCCACCAGGCCCTGGCCTCGGAGACGGGCACCTTCGAGTTTCCGATGGAGGGACTGCCGCCGGCCTTCGCCGGCACCACGATCACCGGTCGAAGCCACCTGGTGGCCCGCACGCTCGACGGCGAGGTGAATCAACGGATCGAACTGGGGCCGTTGCGTACTCTGGTTGGCGGTGGCATTCGGTATGCCGAATTCCAGCGGTGGAGGACGGCAACCATCGCGTTCCCCTTCGAGACGCTTGAGATCGAGGAATCGGGCCGGTTTTTCGGCGTCGGCCCGACCCTGTTCGTCGAATTGCAGCGCCCGTTGGCCGATTCCGGTTTCTCGCTGGTGGCCGTCGGGCGCGGTTCGATCCTGTTCGGCCCCCGGATCGAACAGTCGGATCTGCTATTGCCTTGGTTGGCCCTCGACGCGACGTTCGAAACGCATCGCGACGTGGCGATCGGCGTGGGCGAGATCCAGTTGGGCATCGAGTGGGCAACCTGCCTTCACGGAGGAGCCAACCTCTTTGCCCGCGCCATGTGGGAAGCACAACTCTGGAGCGCGACGGGCAACCCGCTCGGCAGCGATGCCAACGCCGGATTCCAGGGCTTCTCCATCCACCTCGGCCTTCAACGGTAAGCCGGGTGGCCGGCATGCGTGGTCCGCCTCCTGCCGTGACGATCCGCGTCTCGGCGCGTTGCGGCGGCAGCGGCTTGGCTGATCCGATGAACTGTCGACATGGATGTCCGGGAGGGTTGGGTTCATTGCGGCGGAAAGGGCGGCTTATTGGGTTCGACGCTTGGGTGCAGCTTGGGGGCGGAGCGGCTTCAGTTGTTCATTTCCGGGCGACAAAAAAACCTGTTGCGGCTCCGGAACCGATCGTTTACAGTACCGCACCTCATCCGGCCCGCTGGCCACACGATGCCCACGTCTGCACTTGGCACGGAAGACAAGGAGACTACGATGCTGCCCCGCTTTGGCCGCCATTGGGCGAAATGGACGATTGCCGCCCTCTTGCTCGGCCTCGCCGGATGCGAGCCCGAGTACCAGTCCGGCCCGCCGCTCGCGCTGCCTCACCGCCCCCTGGAAGAATCCTCGGCACCCGCTCCTGCGCCGGGCCCGACGCCCGAAGGCACGCTCACCGTGCACTTTTTCGACGTCGGCCAAGGCGACGCCACGCTGCTGGCCGGGCCCGACTTCACCATCCTGGTCGACGCCGGCCGCCACGACCGCAACGACGTGGTGCCGCATCTGCGGAACGCCGGGGTCGAGTCGATCGACCTGTTGGTCGGCACCCATCCCCATGCCGACCACATCGGGCAGTTCGCCCGGGTGTTCGAAGCCTTCGCCGTCGATGAGGTGTGGATGTCGGGCGACCGGCACACGTCGCGCACCTTCGAACGGGCCATGGACGCCATACTCGAATCCGACGCGGGCTATCACGAGCCGCGCGCCGGCGAGGTGTTCAACATCGGATCGGCGCGCGTCGAGGTGGTTCACCCCAGAACCCTGACCGGCAATTTGAACCACGGTTCGATCGCCGTTAGAATCGTATTCGGCAGCGTCGTGTTCCTGCTCACCGGCGATGCCGAAATGGAGGCGGAATTGGAAATGCTCGAGCGGGGGCATCCGCTCGGGGCCCGGATCATGAAACTCGGTCACCACGGTTCAAAAACTTCCTCGACGGAATCGTTCGTCCATGCCGTCGCCCCCGAGGTGGCCGTCTATTCGGCCGGGGCGGGCAATTCCTACGGGCATCCGCACCAGGAAGTCGTCGACCGCCTGGCCCAAATGGGCATTGCGGTGTACGGGACGGATCGGCACGGGACCATTCAGGTCATTACCGACGGAAGCACCTATTCCGTCGAGCCGGAACGGCACGATGCCATCGCCATGGGAGCCGAATGATGGAAACCAAGGCCGTTCTGGATCGGGTCGAAGACGGCGGGCGGGCCGTCCTGCTGGCCGGCGAGCACGAGCGGGAGTTCACGGTTCCCGTGGGCCAACTGCCGGCCGCCGCCCGCGCCGGAACGTGGCTGCGCGTGCGCGTGCACGGCGCCGAGCTGACCGTGCTGGGCATCGACGACGCCGAGGAGCAGGCGGCACGGCAACGCATCGAAGCCAAAATGGCCCGGCTGCGCAAGCGCGGAAGCCGGTTGCGGCCGGCCGGCGAATGAACGGTCGGGTTTCCGGCATCGTGCATGCGCGATTTCTGAATCCCATGGGGCGCCGCCATGCATCCGCCGGCGACGGACCGCCGAAACCACCCACCGTACGCACTCATGGGCACTGCGCGCGGTACGCCTTCCACATGGCCGTGACGAACGGCGGGGGGAGGTTGGCCACGCGGGCGGCGGTGTCGTCGTCGATGCGGGCCATGACGCGGTCGGCGTAGTCGAACAGGGCTTCGTGGTCCCACGCCACCCTTTGGTCCATCAGCAGGGCCGCCAGCACGAAGCCCGGAATGACCGAGTTGTTGATGTCGCGGTACGTTGCCCTCCAGTGCCGGTTGTCGGCCTGGGGGACGCGCGTGTGGCGGATGCCCCATTCCGGCATGCCGACGTGTTCCGGCTCGTACGGCAGCGTGGGCGCCCGGCGGTCGGGGTTCCACGCATCGCTGTGCGTAATGTCCACCTCGCGCTGCGAGACGTAGAACGTTTGCTCGTCCTCCTGGAACGCCGTGTCCCATTGGCCCACGCTCTTCATGTGGTCGTCGTCGAGCATCAGGCCGGCGAACAGGATGGGCCATTTTCGTCCCATGCCGTGTCCGCCGTTCTCGGGCCAGCCGCCGCCGGCGTCGGCAATGCCCGCCAGGTCGATCCCGTATTGCACCAGGTTGACCAGAATGCGCTGCTTGCTCGGCTTGCCGGGAAGCTGGTCGAAATCGACGTGCGCCAGCAGTGCGGCCTGGATCATGATGTGCCCCATGTCGCGGCCGTAGTTGGGCATGTGCTCCGACGGGTGCAGGAAGGCGCCGGCCCATTCATGGACGTGGTCGACCCACGTGCGCGACATGGCCTGCTCGATGCGCTGCACGTCGGGCATCGGCTGCACGGGGTCGAGGTTCTTCAGCCGCCTAAGCCGCAGGTCGGCCAGGTTGAAGCGGACCGTCTTGTCCGAACCGCAGTACGGCGGGCGGAAGCTGCCCTCACGCGGCGGCGCGTCGAGGCAGGTGAGCAGGGCCGCCGAACGCGTGGCCGGCCGCGGCGCCCCGGGCGTTCTGCTGATGGGCGGGCAGCCGGGCTCCCGATCGTCGGCCGAGCGGTACAGCCAGCTTACCATCGAAATGAGCGTTTCGTTCGGGTGGAGCACCAGCCGATTGTCGGCCGAAACCGGCTTCCCGTTGGGCAGCGCGGCATTGAGCGACTCGCGATAGCTCGGCAGCCCGCAGTCGTAGCCCTGGTGCAGCCCGCCGTCGGGATTGATCATCGAGCCGTTCTGCCCCCGCCTCGGCGTGAACGCCGGGTCGTTCAGATCGTTGGTGATGCTGACGATTTCGACCGGGCCGACGATCCAGTACTCGCCGTTGACGAACCGGCCCGTCTTGTGCTCGCCGGCGAACGTCCAC
>SKJM01000182.1 GCA_007122045.1 Planctomycetales bacterium
GACTGGCCAAGCGTGTCTTGAAGCACAGCGCGAAATACATGTTCGGCTGCAGTACCTATTTGACGGTAAACGGAAGTGATTCCGCCGGCAGCCTTGTGCGCGGCATAGACAAGTGGCGAATCCAAGCCGAACCAACTGTAGAAGGGATCGGACTGATAGAGCCGTTGGAATCGCTCTAAGGTCAACCCATCTTTCCCACCTTTGCCGAACTTCGGCTTGTAACGCAGGCAAACCGCCACTGCGTCCCGTACAATGGCAAGGTAACGTTCGTCGTTATCCATGAAGGGAACCTTCTCGGGTCATCCTGGCCTGCGCAGAACCCGCAGGCTGCGCGATGGGGCGAGTTGGCGATTACTCATTGGGCAGTATACATTTGTTGCCGAGTATCGCAAGGCCCGTCGGCCAGCCGTCCGAACTCGGCCGCCGCCTGCTGCGTAATCGTGGCGCAGGTCAGTCCCAGGGCGGAGGGCCTCGGGGTTGGTGAAGGCCTTGCGGAGGGTGTTGAGGTTCTCCGGGGCGGCTAGGTCGAAGGCGTACACCCGCTTGGCCGTGCCGGTGAAGTTCGTGTGGATTTCGAACCGGTCGAGGTCGCACACAACCAGCAGGGGCGGGTTTTCGAGGTCCTCGCGGTAGAGGAGAAGCTGCTGGTAGGCCTCGTCGAGGTTTTTGCGTTTTTTCTTGTACTCCCAGCCGAAGTGGCCGCGCAGCCAGACGTCGGCCCAGCCCTGGCCGCCGATGGTCTTACACACGCCGCGGTCGAAGGTATGCCAGGCGCCGTCGGGGTCGGCCGCGGCGGGGGTGGGCTGCTCCAGCAGCGCGCACAGGTCGAGGAAGTACTGCTGGCAGTGGAAGCGTGCATCAGCGTTGCTTTCTGGCGTCCAACCAGCGTTTGAGCGACTGAGGTGACTCTCCCAGGGGGTATCCCTTCAAGATGCCGGCCACGGAAATGTCTTCATCCACAGTGTGCCCGAACGAAAAGCGGGAATGAATTCCCGCACTCCAAGGCACAGCACGCCACCCTTTTGGGGAACCGCCGCGGGCAGGGCGGCCGCTTTGCAGGATGACCTGCTTGGCCTACAATGGAAAGTGGAATACGCCGGTTCTCACTCCGCGAATGGGTAGGGGGAGTTTACTCATTCTGGTGCATTTTTCCCCTCGGGAGGGTGCTTGTTGAATTACAGAAACCCACTGGGCCGATGGCTGCTCCTGGCGGCAGTCCTGTGCTCGCCGGCGGCCGCGTCGGCGCAGGTGGGCATGACGACCGGCGGCACACGGTTCGAACTGGACGCCGGCGTGCAGGTACCTCGGGTCGTCGGGGAGCTGCGCGCGCAGCTCGACCGGGTCGACGCCCTGCTCGAGGACGGCCAATGGGCCGAGGCCGTCGACACGCTGCTGGCCGCCACCGGCGCGCCCGATGACCGGCTGGTGCCGGTCACCGAGCACCGCTTCGTCGGGCTTCGGGAATACGGCCGGCTGAAGCTGGCGCACCTGCCGCCCGAAGCGCTCGAAGTGTACCGGAGCCGGATCGACCCGATTGCGCGGCAGTGGTACGAGGAGGGGCGCGCCGGGCGCGATCGCCGGTTGCTGCAACAGGTGGTCGAAGAGGCGTTCGCCAGCCGCTTTGGCGACAAGGCGCTGCTCCTGCTGGGCGAGATGGCCCTGGAACGCGGCGAGTTCGCCTCGGCGCGGCGGCACTGGGAGCGCATCCTGCCGGTGGAGGCCCCCCCGGACGTGCCGCGAACTTGGCTGAATTACCCCGACACCGACCTCGACGTGGCCACCGTTCGGGCGAGGCTGGTCCTGGTGTCGATCCTGGAGGGTTCGGCCGCGCGGGCGGCCGACGAGTTGGAGCATTTTCGGCGTCTGCATCCGGAGGCGCGCGGGCGATTGGGGGGCCGCGAGGTCGAGTTCGCCCCGGCGCTGGCCGAGTTGCTCGAGGCCAGCCGCCGCTGGCCGCCCGAGCGCCAAGACCCTTACTGGCCCACCTTCGCCGGCTCGCCGGGTCGGAACGCCGCGGCGCGGGCGGCGCCGGAGGCCGCCGCCGTGGCCTGGCGGGAACCCCTGCCCGAGGCCGGCCCGAAGGCCGCCGCGGCACTGGCCTTTCACCCGATCTGGTCCGCCGGGCTGGTGTTCGCCGGCAGTCACCGCGAGGTGTTCGGCTTCCGCGTAGCCGACGGATCGCCGGCCTGGGAGGGCGCCGGCCGGGCCGTCTTTCGTGAGGAGTTGGAGGGCGTGGTCGATCGCTTTCCGACCCATTCCGAAACGTTCGGGGCGCCGCAGTTCACCCTGACCATCGACAATAACCGTTTGTATGCCCGGCTGGGCAGCGCCGTGACGGCAGAGCCGTTGGAGCGCGGCGCCGTATTCCGCCCCGGCTATTTGGTGTGCCTCGACTTGCGTGCCGAAGGGCGGCTGGCCTGGCGGAATAGGCTGGAGGAGGGCTGGGCGTTCGAGGGCCCGCCGGTGGGCGACGGGACGAACGTGTTCGTCGGCACGCGCCGTAGCGACGTCCGCCCGCAGGCCCATCTGGCCGCCTTCGACGCCGAGACGGGCCGCCGCCGCTGGCAGCGTTTCCTGTGCGCGGCCGATACCCCCGCCCGCGGACTGATGTTCCAGGCCACGCACAACCTGGTAACCCAGGTTGGCGAGACGCTCTACTACAATACGAACCTGGGCGCGGTGGCCGCGGTTTCGGCCGAGGACGGCCGGGTGCGGTGGCTGAGCCTGTATCCACGCGCCCGATCCGGCGACTCGCTCAACCCGGCCCCGCACTGGAACCGCGCGGTCAACCCGTGTGTCCACCATCAGGGCACGTTGCTGGTCGCACCGTCCGACAGCCCGCGCATCTTCGCGTTCGACGCGGCCACCGGCCAGATGCTTTGGCAAAGTGGCCCGGAAACCGAGGGCATTGTGCACCTGCTGGGCACCACCGAGCAGCACCTGATTGCCGGAGGCGACCGGTTGTATTGGATTGCGCTGGACGGGCCGAAGCGCGGGCGGATCGAGCACGTGTGGCCCGACGGCCCCGACCGGCCCGGTTTCGGCCGCGGCGTGCTGGCCGGGCCGTACGTGTACTGGCCCACGCGGGACCGGATTTACGTGTTCGACCAGCAGACGGCCGAGCCGGTGCGAGCGATCGACCTGATGCCCCTTGGGGCCGCCGGGGGCAACCTGCTGGTAGCCGACGGCCGGCTGTTGATCGCCACGGAAACCGAGCTGATTGCGCTGGACGAGAAGCCCCAGGGCGCGCCGCAGCCGGAAGTGACAACCGCCGGCGGGCCGCCGGCGCCGGAACTGGTCGCCGCGGCGCACGATGGCCTTGGAGTGCGGCGATTTATCGCCGCTTTCGGTCGTCCCGACGGCCTGACGCCTCTGGACGGGCCGAATTGGACGGGGGACGGGACGCGACTTGAATGGAAGCCAGGCGGGCCTGTTCCGTCTCCAGGTACAGGCCGCGCCAAGGTGCGAGGTACGCCCCGTTGTGCCGTCAGCGGGCAAAGTAGTGTGCACTGGGAAACGGAAGAGGCGAAAGCGGGAATGAATTCCCGCACGCCAAAGCACTCCATAGAACGCGAATAGAAGAGGCCGCCAGATATGCTCAAGGATCAAGACATCCAGGCCGTGGAGGACCTGCACGAGGCCTACCGGCTGATTACCGAGCAGCTCGACCGCGTGATTGTGGGCCAGAAGCAGGTGATTGAAGAGCTGCTGATTGCCATGTTCGCGCGCGGGCATTGCCTGCTGGTGGGAGTGCCGGGCCTGGCCAAGACGCTCCTGATCCGATCGCTGGCCGATACGCTCGACCTGGAGTTCCGCCGCATCCAGTTCACGCCCGACCTGATGCCTTCGGACATCACGGGCACGGAGGTGATTCAGGAGGACCGCGAAACGGGCATCCGGTCGCTGCGGTTCATCCAGGGGCCGATCTTCGGCAACATCATCCTGGCCGACGAGATCAACCGCACGCCGCCGAAGACCCAGGCCGCGCTGCTGGAGGCCATGCAGGAGCACCAGATCACTGCGGGCGGCGAGCGGCACCGGCTCGAGGAGCCGTTTTTTGTGCTGGCCACGCAGAATCCGATCGAGCAGGAGGGCACGTACCCGCTGCCCGAGGCGCAACTCGACCGCTTCATGTTCAACACGTTCATCGACTACCCCGACCACGACGAGGAGTTCGAGATCGTCCGCCGGACCACCGCCGACGTGGAGCCGGAGGTGAGCGTGACGCTGGCCGGTCCGCGCATCGTGGAACTGCAGCGGATCGTGCGGCGGGTGCCGGTGGCCGATCACGTGGTCCACTACGCGCTCGAACTGGTGCGGAACAGCCGCCCGGAGAAGCCCGGCGCGCCGGAACTGGTGCGCCAGTACGTGAGCTGGGGCGCCGGGCCGCGCGCCAGCCAGTACCTGGTGCTGGGGGCGAAGGCCCGGGCGGTGCTCCACGGGCGTTTCCATGCCGAAACCGGCGACGTGCGGGCCGTGGCCGCGCCCGTCCTGCGGCATCGCATTATGACCAACTTCAACGCCGAGGCCGAGGGGATCAAACCGGATGGCATCATCCGGCGACTGATCGAACGGGCCGCCGATCAACAGGAAGAGGCCACCGCCGGTGGACGACTCCCGAAAGTATTTAGATCCGAAGGTTCTCAGCCGGCTTAGCGGGCTGGCGTTGCGAGCCCGGCTCGTGGTGGAGGGCTATGTCTCCGGCGTCCACCGCAGTCCCTTTCACGGCTTCTCCGTCGAGTTCGCCGAGCACCGGGAATATGCGCCCGGCGACGACCTGCGCTACCTCGACTGGAAGGTGTTCGGGCGCACCGACAAGTTCTATCTGAAGCAGTTCGAGGAGGAGACGAACCTGGCCTGCCACCTGCTGGTCGACACCAGCGAGAGCATGACGTACCGGGGCCCGGCCGCCGCCATGTCGAAGCTCGACTACGCTTGCTGCGCGGCCGCGTCGCTGGCCTATCTCATCCTGCACCAGCAGGACAGCGTGGGCCTGGCGGCCGTCGACCGCGACATCCGCGCGCTCGTGCGGCCGAGCACGAACCCGTCGCACATGGAACAGATCATCGCCGTGATGGAGAATACGGTCCCGGAGAAGAAGACGGCCCTGGGGCCGATCTTCCACGAACTGGCCGGCCGGTTCGACAAGCGCGGCATCGTCATCGTGCTGAGCGACCTGTTCGACGATATTGAGGGGATGGTCAAGGGGTTGAAGCACCTGCGGCACCGGCGGCACGAGGTGGTGCTCATGCACGTGCTCGACCCGGCCGAGTTGGAGTTCCCCTTCGACCAGACCACGCTGTTCCGCGGCCTGGAGCAAGCGCAGCAGGCCATTGTGGAGCCGCGCGCGCTGCGCCGCGCGTACCTGGAGGAGTTCAACGGCTACCTCCGCCGGCTGAAGTACGCCTGCCGCGCGCTGCGGATGGACTACGTACAGTTGCGGACCGACCAGTCGTTGGAGGTGGTCCTTTCCAGTTACCTGGCATCGCGAGGACGCCGCTGAAAAGCTGAGAACCCCATGTCCGCCCCGTTCCCCTACCTGCTGGCCTTCGGCTTCGTGAACCTGCCCCTGCTGGGATGGTTGGCGGCGGCGGCTGCGCCGCTGCTGATCCACCTGTGGATGCGGCGGAAGTACCGGGAGGCGCCCTGGGCGGCCATGGAGTACCTGCTGGCGGCGCTGCGGCGGCAGTCGCGGCGCCTGCATTTCGAGCAGTGGCTCCTGCTGGCCGTGCGCACCTTGCTGGTGGTGCTGGTCGTGCTGGCGGTGGCCGAGCCGTACCTCGAGCGGCCGCTGCTGGGCCTCGCCCCGCCCGGCCGGACCCACCGCGTGCTGGTGCTCGACGGCTCGTTCTCGATGGCCTACCAACCGGCCGAGCAGACCCGGTTCGACCGGGCCAAGGAGCTTGCCCGCGAAATTGTCGAAAGCGCCCCGGCGGGCGACGCCTTCACGCTCCTGCTGATGACCTCGCCGCCGCAGGTGGTGGTGGGCACGCCGGCACTGGCGGCCGACGAGGTGGCGGCCGAGATCGAGGCCCTGCGCCAGCCGCACACCACGGCCGACCTGCCGGCCGTCGTTCCCCGCATTCGCGAGGTGATCGAGACGGCGCGGCGGGAAAGCCCCCGGCTGGTACGCCACGAGGTCTACTTCCTGACCGACCTGCAACGGGCCGCCTGGGCGCCCCGCGTATCGAAGGCGGCCCAAGAGGAACTCCGCCGCCAGGTGGGCCGCCTGGCGGAAGCAGCCACGCTCATGCTCATCGACGTGGGCCAGCCGGCGGCCGACAACCTGGCCGTGGCCGACCTGCGGCTGCTCACCGCCCCGGCCATCGCCGGGCGCACCTGCCGGTTCGAGGCCACGGTGAAGAGCTTTGCCGCCCAGGCCGCCACGCGCCAGCCGGTCGAACTGCTCGTCAACGGCCGCCGCGTGGCGCAGCGGCACGTCGACGTGCCGGCCGGCGGCGAGGCCACGGTCGCGTTCGAGCACCGCTTCGACCGGCCGGGCGACCACGCGGTCGAAGCCCGCGCCGAGGGCGATGACCTGCTGGTCGACAACCGCCGTTACCTGGCCGTCCCGGTGCGCCGAAGCGTGAGCGTTCTGGGCATCGAAGGGCGTCCGTCGGGCAGGCCGTTCGGCGGGGCGGCTGCTTATTTGGCCGTGGCCTTGGCGCCCGGCGACGAGCCGGGCCTCTCGCCGCCGTTCGACGTGGAGGTGGCGCCGGAAAGTGCGATCCTCGAGCGCGACCTTTCCCGCTACGACGTCCTGGCAATGTGCAACGTGGCCCAGTTCACCGCCGGCGAGGCCGACGTGCTGAGCGCCTACCTGCGCGGCGGCGGCAGCCTGCTGGTGTTCCTGGGCGACCAGGTCATGCCCGACCGCTACAACCGCGCACTCGGCCCGGCGGCGAAGGAGGCGAATCGGCTGCTGCCGGCCGCGTTGGGGCCGGTGGTCGAAACGCCGGAGGGGCGGCTCGACCCGCTCGAGTACCGCCACCCCATGCTCGAGGCGTTTCGCGGCGCCGAGCACGCGGGGCTGCTCACCGCGCCGGTGCTCCGCCACGTGCGCCTGGAAGTGCCCGACGACACCTCGGCCCGCGTCGCCCTGCGGCTGCCCGGCGGCGATCCGCTGATTGTCGAGCAGCCGTTCGGCCGGGGCCGGGTGGTGCTGGTGGCCACCTCGGCTGATACGTCGTGGACTCCCATGCCGCTTCTGCCCAGCTATGTGCCGCTGGTGCAGGAGATGGTGGCCTTTTGCCTGGCCGACCGGATGGCCGGCCGGAGCATCTTGACCGGGGAGCCGTTGCGGGGGATCGTCGCGGCGGCGGAAGGGCGGACTTCCGTCGAAGTGCGCACGCCCGAGGGCGACCGCCGCGAGGTCCGCCTCAGCGGGCTGGGCAACCAGCGCGACTGGACGTTCCCCGCCACCTGGCAAAGCGGCGTCTACGCCGTCCGCATGGCGGCTGCCGACGAGCAGGAGCAGCTCTTCGCCGCCAACGTGGATACGGCCCAAAGCGACTTGACCCAGGTCGATCTCCAGCGCCTGGGGGACGAAGCGTGGCCCGGCGTCCCCTTCGAGTACAAAACCACCTGGCAGGAGCCTGAACGCCCGCAGCCGATGGCCCTGCGCGGCGGGCCCGGGCGGCTGCACGTCGTCCTGCTTGCCGCGGCCCTGCTGTTGCTGCTGGCGGAAACCTTTCTCGCGTGGCGATTCGGATACCAAACGCAACCATGAGCGGAACCTTGCCCAATTGGCTGGAACGATGGCTCGGCATTGCGTCCGACCCCGGCGAGGGTACGGCCTGGACGCTCGACTACGTCTGGCCGCTGCCGGCGTGGGCCACGCTGCTGGCCGTGGCGCTGGCCGGCGCGTACGTGGTGGGCATTTACCTGCGCGAGAATCGGCGCACGCCGCTGTGGGTGCGCATGACCCTGGCCGGCATGCGGCTCGCCCTGGTGGCCATCCTGCTGGTCATGCTCGCCCAGGTGACCCTGGCCCTGAAGCGCACCGGCCTGCCGTACGTGGCCGTGCTGCTGGACAACTCGCAAAGCATGACCATCGCCGACTCCGGAAACGAAACCCTTGCCGCCAAGCTGCGCGATGGACTCGGCCGGCTCGACTCGGCCGGCGCCGAACCGACCCGCTGCAACCTCGCCCGCGCCCTGCTGCTCGACCAGGACCGGCGATTCCTCCGCGCCCTCGGGGGCGAGTACAAGCTGCGCCTCTACTACCTGGCCGATACGCCGTCGGGCGCGCGGGCCGCGGCGGGCACCGACCTCGACGCCATCGTCGAGGAGCTGCGGGCCATGGAGGCCACCGGCAAGACGACCCGGCTGGGCGACGCCATCCACACCATCCTGGACGACCTGCGGGGAACGGCGCCGGCAGCCATCGTCGCCTTGACCGACGGCATCACCACCGAAGGCGCCCCGCTGGAGGAAGGCGCCGCCTCGGCCGAGCGCCGCGGCGTGCCCTTGTTCCTGGTCGGCATTGGCGACGACCAGCCGGTGCGCGACGTGAAACTTACCGACCTGCTGGTCGACGACCTGGTGTTCGTCGGCGACATCCTCACCTTCGAAGC
>SKJM01000758.1 GCA_007122045.1 Planctomycetales bacterium
GAGCGAACGCCAAGGGATCAGACCATGGTGATCGTCCGACGCGAGGCAAGTCATCGGTTCTCCGATCTTGCCTATCTTCACCTTTTGGCGGGTTGTCGATAACGCATATGCCCGGTTGGCACGCTGAAGCGCGAAATCCAACAGGACCGATACCCCTCCGTAGGCGGATCGGCCTTGGCGACAAGTGGGGCTTGTGCCGGGGCCACAGCAACGGTAGAATTACGAGTTTGACCGGCCGCAGCACGGGTGCGCCTGTTGAGAGCAGTCCGGAACCACAGCGCCCGACGGCCCTTTTTCCGGGTGAGGACAGAAGACAAGATGAAACACGGTATCCATCCCAATTACGTGGAAACGACGGTTACGTGCGGGTGTGGCAACTCGTTTACCACCCGCAGCACCAAGCCGGAGCTGAAAATCGACATTTGCAACGCGTGCCATCCGTTCTACACGGGCAAGTTGAAGTATGTCGATACGGCTGGTCGGATCGAAAAATTCCAGAAGAAATTCGCGACGACCGGATACGCCAGCCTCAAGCGGGGTAAGAAGCAGCAGGCCGAAGGGCCGGCCAAGGCCGAGACCGAGGCCGAGTAGCGGCGCCCGGAAGCGTGGCCCGCGGGAGCGGAGCCGCGCGCGGTTCTCGGCTCGAAATATGTGGGAGACTTCCCTACGAAGGGGGGCCCGCAGGGGCGCTCGGTGTTCCCACCCCGTACCCCCTAATTGATGTAGGCGTTATCGTCACGAACGCTCTGTGAACAGTTGGCGGGCCAAGCCAGCGGCCGCCCGGCGGAATTGATGCGCGAAATACTCGAATCGAAACTCGACCGGTTCCAGGAACTGGAGCAGAAACTGTTGGACCCGGCCGTCTTGGTCGACGCCCACCAGATGGCCGCCGTGGCGCGCGAGCACGGCTCGTTGGGCCGATTGGCGAAGAAATACCGCCGGTTCAAGGACCTCAACCGGCAGATTCGCGAAGCCGCCGAGCTGCTCGCAGGCAACGACCGTGAAATGCAGGAGTTGGCCGAGGCCGAGTTGCCCGAACTGAAGGTTGAACGCGAGAAACTCTGGACCGAGTTGCTCGACATGACCGTCGGGGGCGAGGACGCCCAGCGGAGCCGGTGCATCCTGGAAATCCGCGCCGGCACCGGCGGCGACGAGGCGGCCCTGTTCGCCCGCGACCTTTACGATATGTACCGCCGCTACGCCGAAGCGAATCGCTGGAAAGTCGAGGTGATGGACTTGAGCCCGACCGAACTCGGCGGCTTCAAGGAAATCGTCCTGGGCATTCAGGGCGAAGGCGTCTTTCAGCGGCTCCAATACGAAAGCGGCGGGCACCGGGTCCAGCGGGTGCCGGAAACCGAGGCCAAGGGGCGCATCCACACCTCGGCCGCCACCGTGGCCGTCATGGCCGAGCCCGAGGACGTCGAAGTGGAATTGAAGTCCGACGACTACCGGGAAGACGTATTCCACGCCAGCGGCCCCGGCGGCCAGAACGTGAACAAGACCGCCTCGGCCATCCGGCTGACCCACCTGGCCACCGGCATTGTGGTAAGCTGCCAGGACGAGTCGAGCCAGCACAAGAACCGCGCGCGGGCCTTGCGGGTGCTCAAGAGCCGGCTCTACGACCGGATGCGCGAAGAAGAGGACCGCAAGCGGGCCGACGAACGCAAGAGCAAGGTCGGTTCCGGCGACCGCAGCCAGCGGATCCGCACGTATAACTTCCCCGAAAACCGCGTGACCGATCACCGCATCGGGCTGACGCTGTACAAGCTCGACAGCATCCTGGCCGGCGCCCTCGACCCGGTGATCGACGCCCTGCTGGAATACGAACGGCAGGAGCAGCGCTCGGCGTTCGGTTCGCTCGACTAAGCGGGAGACCCCATGCCCGACTCGGCCCCGTGGACCATCGGCCGGCTGCTTCAGTGGACGGCGGATTACCTCCAGTCGCGCGGTTCCGACAGTGCGCGGCTCGATGCCGAGGTGCTGCTGGCCCATGCGCTCGGCCGGCCGCGCATCGCCCTGTACACCGCGTTCGACGAAGCGCCGCCCGAGGAGCCCCGGGGCGCCTTCCGCGACCTGGTCCGCCGCCGGGCCGAGGGCGTGCCGGTGGCCTACCTGGTGGGCTATCGCGAGTTCTATTCGCTGCGGTTCCACGTAACGCCCGACGTGCTCGTCCCCCGGCCGGAAACCGAGCACTTGGTCGTCGCGCTGCTCGACCTCGCCCGCGCGCGAACCGACCCGCCGCCGGCGATTGCCGACGTGGGCACCGGCAGCGGGATCATCGCCGTGTGCGCGGCGAAGTATCTGCCCGGCGCCCGGGTGGTGGCGATCGACCTCAGCCGTGCCGCGCTGGCCGTGGCGCGGGCGAACGCCGCGGCCCACGGGGTGTCGGATGGGGTCGAGTTGGTCGAGGGCGATCTGCTCGAGGGGCTCGCCCCCGAGCCGCAGTTCGATTTCATCGCCAGCAACCCCCCCTACGTCGCCGCGGCCGAGTTCGACCGGCTCGCCCGCGACGTGCGCGAACACGAACCCCGCGACGCCCTGCTGGCCGGCCAGCGCGGCACGGAAGTGATCGAACGCCTGGTGCCGCAGGCGGCCGAGCGGCTGAAGGCCGGCGGGCACCTGTTGCTGGAAATCAGTCCTATGATTCACGATGCGGTTCGCGAGATCGTCCGGGCCGAGCAGCGGCTCCGGCTGGGCGACACGATCAAGGACCTTGCCCGCTTACCCCGGGTGGTGCACGCCCGCAAAGCCGACGAGTGACCGCCCATGGCCGGCGCCTTTCTGATCACCGGCGGCACACCCCTGAACGGCACGGTGGGTGTGGCCGGCTCGAAAAACGCCGCGCTGCCGATGATGGCATCGGCCCTGCTGACTGATGAACCGATGGTTCTCGACGGCGTGCCCCGGCTGACCGACGTGGCGACGCTTTGCCGCGTGCTCAGCGAGTTGGGCGTGGCCGCCGCGTGGGACGGCGCCGGGGCCGGGCCATCGCGCGCCCTGCGCTTGCAGGTGCTCGACCGATCGCCGGTGCGGGCGCGGTACGCGTTGGTCCGGCGGATGCGGGCGAGTTTCTGCGTGCTGGGCCCGCTCCTGGCTCGCCGGGGCAGGGCCGTGGTTTCGCTCCCCGGCGGATGCCGCATCGGCCCCCGGCCCGTCGACCTGCACCTGAAGGGCCTGGCCGCACTGGGCGCCGAACTGACCCTCGCCCACGGCTATGTCATCGCCCGGGCCCAGCGGCTGCGCGGGGCGACGGTCGACCTGAGCGGGCCGGCCGGGCCGACGGTAACCGGCACGGCCAACGTCCTCAGCGCCGCCGTGCTGGCTCGGGGCGAAACCCTGCTGCGCGGCGCGGCCCGCGAACCCGAAATCGTCGACCTCGGCCGCCTGCTGTGCCGGATGGGCGCCCGGATCGACGGGCTGGGCACCGACACCGTTCGGGTGCGCGGGGTGGACGGGCTGGGCGGCGCCCGGCACCGCATCATCCCCGATCGGATCGAGGCCGCCACCCTCGCCCTGGCCGCCGTCGCCACCGGCGGTACAGCCACCGTCACCGGCGTGGTTCCCGGGCACCTGGCGGCGGTGCTCGACCGGCTGGCCGCCGCGGGCGTCGAGTTGGCATCGGGGGCCGACTGGATTCGTCTATCCGCCCCCCGGCCGCTGCGGCCGTGCCGCATCACCGCCGCGCCCTACCCCGGCGTTCCCTCCGACGTGCAGGCCCAATGGACGGCCGTGATGGCGCTGGCCTCGGGCCGGAGCATGGTACGCGATCGGGTGTTTCCCGAACGTTTCGCGCACGTTCCCGAACTGGTGCGCCTGGGCGCCCGCATCGGGCTTGCGCCCGGCGCGGCGGTCGTCGACGGCGTCGCGCGCCTCAGCGGCGCTCGGGTCACCGCCTCCGACCTGCGCGCCAGCGCGGCGCTGGTTCTTGCCGGGCTGGTGGCCCGGGGCAGAACCTGCATCGAGCAAGCGCACTGGCTCGACCGCGGCTACGAAGCCCTGGATCGGAAGCTGGCCCGGCTGGGTGCGGTCATCGAACGTACCGAGGCCGCTCTGCCGGCGCTTGGTTAGCTGCGCTGGTCAGGCCGAAGAAACGACGCAACCGGACCGCTTGACGGCACGTCCACACCACTTTAGAATCCCACCCAATGTAGGGGCGCTTCCCCAATGATCGCTGAGCAACAATGAAAGGACAAACCGATGAAAACGCTTTTGCAGCGGCGGCAGTTCATCCAAGGCGTCGCGGCCGGCGTGGGACTGGCCGTGGTCGGGCCGGGCCGCGCGCGGACCTACGCGGCGAACGACGCCATCCACGTCGGAATGATCGGCGTCGGGGGCATCGGGGTGCCCAACCGGCACGCGATCGCTCGGGCGGGCGGGAAGATCGTCGCCCTGTGCGACGTCGATCGGCAGCGGCTCGAGCAGGCCGGCCGGGACCACCCCGACGCCCGGCGCTGGGTCGACTTCCGCGAGATGCTCGAAAAGCAGGCCGGCCAACTCGATGCGGTCATGGTATCGACGCCCGACCACACGCACGCGGTCGCCTCGGTCGCGGCGATGCGGCACGGGCTGCACGTCAGTTGCGAGAAGCCGCTCACGCATTCAGTATACGAGGCGCGGCGGATGGCCCAGGTGGCCGAGGAGTGCGGCGTCGTGGCGCAGATGGACAACGAAGGGCACGGCAGCCCTCGCATGCGCGAGTTGGTCGAGGCGGTGCGCGCCGGGGCCATCGGGCCGGTACGCGAGGTGCACGTGATCAGCGACCGGCCCGCCGGGTGGTGGCCCCAGGGCATGGACACTCGCCCGCCCAGCACCCAGCCGCCGGCGCACCTGGCGTGGGACCTGTGGCTGGGACCCGCGCCGCAGCAGGAATACCACGACGGCTTGCACCCGTTCCGGTGGCGCGGCTGGTGGGCTTTCGGCACCGGGGCGCTGGGCGACATGGGGTGCCACTTCTTCGACGCGCCCTACTGGGCGCTGGAACTGGGGCACCCGGTAAGCGTCGAGGCCGAGCACGAGGGCAACACGGAGCTGAGCGGGCCGTTGCGATCCGTGGTGACGTACCGGTTCGCCGAGCGGCAGACCTCCTGGGGAACGCGCCCGCCCGTGGTGCTGAAGTGGTGGGACGGGGGCAGGAAGCCGCCGCGCCCCGAGGCGTTCGAGGACGGCGACGAGGTGCCGGGCAACGGCTCGGTTTTCGTGGGCGATGACGGCGCGATGATCGTCCGGAACATGGCGGATTTCCGCATCGTGCCCGGGCGGCGCCGGCAGGCATTCACACCGCCGGAACCGTACCTGGACCGCGCCCCCGGCGGCGACCACCGGCGCGACTGGCTCGAGGCCATCCGCTCGGGCCGCCGCCCGGGCTCCGACGTGGCCACGTATTCCGGCCCGATGACCGAAGTGGTGCTGCTGGGCAACGTGGCCATTCGCAGCGGCCTGCGCCTCGAGTGGCAACCGCAGGAGATGAAGATCCCGAACGCCCCCTCCGCGGAGCAGTACCTCGAACGCCCCTACCGCGAAGGCTGGGAGCTTTGAACGCCATGCGCAGCCGCGCGGGGAGCCGGGGGCACGCATAGTGATCCGTCGCGCCACCGGAAAGATGGAACCGATACCATGCGGCGAGTGCGGGCAGTGAACCTCACGCGTGGTCTCGGTGTGTCGGAAGATGACGCCCGAGTCCTCTGTGTCATTCGACGTTGGCCAACCGGCTGTGTCCGTGGCGCAAGGGAGCCCGGTGCCGGGCGTCGAGCTGCAGCCGCCGGCGGTCTTCCCCGACCTGTCGGTCTGCCTCGGCCTCGTCCAGCGCGCCGGCGGCGTCGGGCAGTGCCAGGATGAACGCCGTCCCCGGGCGGCAGTCGGTATCGAGAACGAGGCTCCCTCCGAAACGCTCGGCAATTCGCCGCGAGGTGGGTAGCCCCCAACCGGAACCGGGTGACGTGCCGCCGGCCAGGCGGCGGCCGGGCAGGAATACCTCGCGGCGCCGACGGAGGTCGATGCCCGGCCCGTTGTCGTGAATCCGAACCGCCGCCAGGCTGTCGTCGCCGTCGGGGGGGCTGCACGGCTCGACGACCACCCGGGGCCGCCTCCGGTCGCACCCGTGCAGCAGCGCGTTGCGCAGGAGGTTGGTCAGCACCTGTTTCAGTTGGATGGGGCTGCACCACACGGCCGGCAGGGGGCGGCGAATTTCCACCTGCACGCCCCGCTCTTCCAGCAGGGCGGCCTGTTCTGCCAGAACTTGATCGACCAGATCGGTCAATGCAACCGGTTGAGGCTCCATTTCGACCGTGCCGGCGGTGGACAGGCGGGTCAGGTCGTCGAGGTAGCCCTTCGCCGCCCGGATGCACGCCTCAACGTGGGCAATCCGCGAGCCGACTTCACCCAGCGCGGCGCCGCCCTCCCCGCTCCCGTGCAACAGCGTCTTCAGACCCCGGAACGAGTGCTCCAACATCATGTGTGCCGCCCCCATATCGTGGGAGAGGCCGCGCAAGGCATGAGAGATTTCGGCAGGATCGGGCGTGGTGGCGACGTTCATGGTCGTTGCTCAGCAGACCGGGGGGAATTGGCGAATCGGCCTGGAATGGGAGGGCACTGAGCAAATGTACCGCGCAAAAAGCGTCACGCAAGCCACGACGAATGACTCTGCCTCGTCCTTCTTCATTCTTCATTCCTCTCTCGGTCTTCCTCCTCCGTTTCCCCCTCTTCCTCGAAATCCTCGTCAAAATCGTCATCGCCCTCCAGCGGGGGTTCGGGCAGCCCGCCAACGATCTGATCGGGATCGATCCTGGCTTCCACTTCGCGCAAGATATCCTCGGTCGGATCGGCTTCGTATTTCCAGTCGTCGAGCACGAATTTCCGCTTGCGACCGTCATCGTCGTATATGATTTTGGCGATCCCCTTTTTCGCCCATTTTTTCTTGTTCAGCGTGACAATCTGGTCATACTGAAGTTGCTGGCCCCAACTTGCCCGGAGGCCCGTTTCATCGGCCTCGACCCATCGTTTTCGTACCACGAGAAAGCGGAAGAGGAAGAACAGGCCGGGCGGCGCCAGCACGCCGGCAAGGATGAGTTGCGTCCAGATTTCCGCCTTCGTTCTCGGCAATTCGGGCTCTTCGGTCGGCCAATCGCGTTCCCGGGCAACCTCGTGCCACTCGTGCTTCCGGCCCTCCCTTTCCAACTGTTGAAAGACTTCGGCGCGTTCGCGCAGTTCGGGATCGGCCAGGATCCGCTCCCTCTGGCGGGGGTACGTGATGGTCCCGTCGAACAGGAACCACCCGGCCATCCCGAAGCAGAACAACGCGACAAGCCCGAGCCGCCAAGCGAACCCCGGACTGATATTTGCTCGTATAGCTCGTATAGGCATTTCTTTTCTCCTTACCTCCACTGTACCCCAAGAAATCTGACCTTGCCTCTCATTGGGGGTCTTGTTACGATCGGCGGCGATTCTCAAGGCCGATGCCGCGCCCGAGGGGACCCGAATACCCGGGCGCGGGGGTGCAGAAACGGGCTTGCAGTCGGACCGCGTAGTGGCCACAAGCCCATTGCTGCACCACGGGCCCGGCGTGGAGTCTGAACTTTTCCTTCCAACGGTCCCGAGCCGGGAGTACTGCCTCATGCAACCGCCGTCTCGCGCAACCTGGACGCCACTCGTGTGGGTGGGCGCCGGCCCGGTCCTGTGCGGCTTGGCCGCGTTGCTCGGCTGCGCCGACAATCCCATGGTGCTCCAAAGCAGGCTTCATCAATTCGAGCAGCAACACGTGGCGCTCAGCCGGCAGCAGGAGCAGCTCCAGTCGCGCGCCGCCGCGCTCGATCAGAGCAACCAGGAACTGCAAGCCCTGGTGGCCCAGTCGCGCCAGGAGGCCGACCTGCTGGAAAAGCAACTCCAGGCCACCCGCGAGCAGCTTCGCAGCGCCACCACTCAACTTGCCGAGGCCCGCGAGGAGCGGCAAAGCGCCGAGAGCCAGGTCCAAGCGCTCCAGGCCTCCCTCCGCCAGCGGGGAAGTGTTCTTATCACCCCCAACACCAGCGTACTGGAGGAGTTGCCGCAGATCAACCTGCCGGGCGTCGAGGTGCGGCGCGACGGCGACGTGATCCGCGTGGAACTGGCCGGCGCGCGGATGTTCGAGTCGGGCGACGCGCGGCTCCGCCCCGGCGCGGAGGAAACCCTCGCCAAGGCGGCCGCCGAGTTGGCCCGGCTGTACCCGCGACAGATCATCGGCGTCGAGGGCCATACCGACAGCGACCCCATCGCGGGCGGAGGCTGGCGCTCGAACCACCAGCTTTCGACCGCCCGCGCGATGGCCGTCTACGACGTGCTTTCCACCCGCACCGCGCTGGAGCCGAAGCAACTGTTCGTCGTCGGTCACGGGCCGAACCACCCGGTGGTTTCCAACGCCACCGAGGCCGGCAAGCAGCGGAACCGCCGCGTGGAACTGGTCGTCTACCCCGAGCAGGCCGGCTGAGCCAACCATGATCGCCATCGTCGACTACGGCATGGGCAACCTTCGCAGTGTGCAGAAGGGCTTCGAGAAGGTGGGGCACCCGGCCGAGGTGACCGCCGA
>SKJM01000583.1 GCA_007122045.1 Planctomycetales bacterium
ATTCGGCGTGGCCCTCTGGGCCGCCTGGGGAGCTGTCGAGTCGGTCACCAACATCGTGCGCGAGATGCTCTGACTCCGAAGCCGCTGTGAAGCGTGGCTGCCTGCCGGACCGGGGTCCTGCCTCGCACCTCCAACCGGGAACCGAAAAAACCGAACGTGGCCTGTGTGTGCCACACGTGCCGCGTAGCTCACATAACTTAACCCTTTGCGACAATTGGAGTTGGACATGGACCCGGCTACCCCGAACGGGACCCGCATCGGATGGATCGGCACCGGCGTGATGGGGTCGAGCATGTGCGGGCACCTGCTCGACGCCGGGTTCGCCGTGACCGTGTACAATCGCACCCGGCAACGGGCCGAGCCGCTGTTGGATCAGGGCGCCCACTGGGCCGACGGCCCGAAGGCCGTCGCCGAGGCGGCCGACGTCGTGTTCACCATTGTCGGCTATCCGAGCGACGTCCGCGAGGTCATCCTGGGGCCCGACGGCGTGCTGGCCGGCTGCAAGCCCGGCAAGATCGTGGCCGACATGACCACCAGTGAGCCGTCGCTGGCCGTGGAGATTGCCGCCCGGGCGGCCGAGCGGGGCGTTCATGCCGTCGACGCGCCCGTCTCCGGCGGCGACGTCGGCGCCCGCGAGGCACGCCTTTCCATCATGATCGGCGGCGAGCCCGAGCCCGTCGAGGCACTGCGCCCCTGCTTCGAGCGCATGGGCAAGACCATCGTGCGCCAGGGCGGCCCCGGCGCCGGGCAGCACGCGAAGATGGTCAACCAAACGCTCATCGCCTCCGGCATGGTCGGCGTGTGCGAGGCCCTGCTGTACGCCTACCGGGCCGGGCTCGACCTGAACACCGTGTTGGAGTCGGTCGCTTCGGGCGCGGCCGGAAGCTGGTCGCTCTCGAACCTCGGGCCGCGCATCATCGCCAAGAACTTCGACCCCGGCTTCTTTGTCGAGCACTTCATCAAAGACATGGGCATCGCGCTCGACGAGGCGAAACGCATGAACCTGTCCATGCCCGGCCTGGCGCTGGCCCATCAACTGTACCTGGCCCTGCAAGCCCAAGGGCACGGCCGCCAAGGCACGCACGCTTTGCAATTGGCGCTCGCTGCGCTGTCGAACATCGACTGGGAGATGGGGGCAGATCGGGATTAGTGTTGCAGTTGTTCTCTCGATGTGCAGTGGACGCGGCTGGTCGTGGAGTTCACGACCGGACCGCATCAGCGCGCCGCGACGGTCTTCCTGAAAAAGACCACGCCGGGCCAGGGCTACGCGTGGTGCGACAACGTCGGCCTGCCGCGCGTCAGCCGCTGAAAAACGGATTGACTCGAGCAGCGAGAACGGTTGGACGATACGGACCGCTGAGGCCGCGCTCAACAAGAAGACCACCGAGACCGGCCTGTCAGCCGTAGCGGTCGCACCAATGTCGTAGGCACACGCCGTTGTGCCGTTCCCCGGCAAAGCAGTCTGCAACTCAATGGAAGAGCCGGAAGACTTGTTTCGTCGCCGCCGGCCGAAGGCGGGCAGCCCAAGCGCGGCAAGGGCCAGCAGCAGCAGGCTGCCCGGCTCAGGAACCGCCCACTGCCGCAGGGCGAAACGGTGGGGGTTGGAGCCGTCCGGCGCGGTGAAGTCGAAGGAGAACCCGGCGAACTCGAACGGCCACAATACGTCGCCGTGAAAGACCAGGTGGTCGTCGCTGAGCAGCGCGTGGTCGGGAAACAGGTCGGAGCCGGCGGCAAGGAACGCCAGGCCGTCGTCCTCGCTTGCCGGCACGAACGCGCCGTCGACCCACGTGCCGAGCTGGACGTGATATTCCGGCCATGCCATCTCCGTGTTGTTGAACACCCGTTGGTCGCTGGAGATCACGTCGCCGAAGCCGATCACTTCCAACTCCACGTCGAAGGGGCCGAGGTCCATGGCCTCGACGTGGAGCCTGCCGGCCTCGTCGATGTCGATGGCCCAGTCGCCGCTGGTGCTCAATACGGCGATCGCCGGGGGCGGCGGCGCACGCTCTGGTCGGTGTCGACGGGCCAGGGGGCGTTGATGAACTCGGTGGGCGGTGCCGGAGCAGCTCAACGACAACCTGTAGTGCCTGCCCCCCGAAGCAGCGTGTGGTTACCCGCAGCCGGCACGGACCTTGGTTTGATGGAACGACGGGGTTATGCTGAACGGTGCGGCCAAAGCTTGTGTACAACAACCAAGGCTGACGCAAGGAGCAGAACGATGCCGGTCCGATCACACTTGTCGTGGTGGCTGCTGGCGGCCACGGTTCTCCAGGGGGCGGCCGGCGCCGGGAGGGCCTCCTCCCAAACGCCGGACGAAGGTATCCCCGTCGAGGTCCAACGCCAACTCGAGCGTCTCGACGCGCCGGATCCTGCCGAGCGCATCGAGGCGATACGACAACTGCGCGACATGGGCCGGCGCGCCGGTGCCGCCGCAGAACGCCTGGTAGCTCTGCTGGACGATGAAGACTTCACAACGAGTGTCAGCGGTTCCAAGACGCACGTCGCCTACGAAGCCCTTGGCGCGCTGGTGCGACTGGGAAAGCCGGCCATGCCCGCGCTCGTCGCCGCGCTCGAGAGCGAAACGCCCGAAGTGCGCAGCAAGGCCGTCCGCGCCCTGTGGCGAATCGGCCATCCCGACGCCGGCGAACCGATCGCCGGCTTGCTGGACGATCCGGAATGGCGGGTTCGCAGCCACGCTTTGGAAGCGCTGGGGTGGCTGAAGGATGTGCGTACTTTCGAACGGGTAGCCGCCGCGCTGAAGGATCCGAACAACCGTGTCGGTTCCAGCGCGGCCCGCGCGCTCGAAAGGATGGGCGACCCACGCGCGGTGGAACCGCTGATCGAGGCCGTGCGCCGTGAGGAAGTGTGGACGAGGGCGGCAGCGGCCAGGGCGTTGGGCTCGTTCCAAGACCCCCGTGCGGTCGATCCGCTACTGGGCGCCTTGACCGCCGAGAGCCAGGTCGTGCGCTTCGCCGCGGCGCGCGCCCTCGGAGCAGTGCAAAGCGCCAAGGCCGTCGACCCGCTCATTGCGGCGCTGGACGACTCGGAGGACCGTGTGCGCATCGAGGCGGCTGTCGCGCTGGGCGAGTTGGGCGAACCGCGCGCCGTGGAGGGGCTCACCAAGGTATTGATCGCTCCGCCCGAAGAGCGCTGGCCGCACCGGCACCGGGTCACGAACAAATCGGCCGCGGCAACGGCGCTGGGCAAGCTGGGGAAAGCGGGCGAGACGGCGCTCCTCGACGCCTTGAACCACAAGAATGCACGCGTCCGGTACCTCGCCGCCACAACGTTATGGCGAGACGACTCGTTGCCCGCCTTTGAAACCGTGGTTGCCGCTGTCGAAGACCCGGAGTGGCGGGTGCGGGCTCACGTAGTCAGCAGGCTTACCAGCCGTCGCGACCCGCGCGGGCTCGGCCCGCTCACGACGGCCCTGCGCGACGAAAGGCCCGACATCCGCCGGAACGCGGTGGAGGGGCTGGCGGCCCTTCGCGATCCCCGCGCCGTCGAACCGTTGATTGCGGCGCTCGCGGACCCTTACACGGAGGTGGCGCAGCGGGCCGCGGAAGCCCTGGGCCGGGCGCGCGACGCCCGGGCGGTCGAACCGCTGATCGAGGCGCTCAAAACGCGTACCGGCGCCGTCCGCATCGCCTGCGCCGAAGCGCTGGCGCAGTCGCGCGACCCCCGCGCGATCGAGCCGCTGTGTGTGCTGCTCCGTTCGTCAAGTCGCGAAGTGCGGCGCTCGGTGACCGAGATCCTGGGCAGGATGGGCGAGGGCGCGGCCGCTGCCGTCCCGGAACTGATCGCCCTGCTGGGCGAACAGGAGAAAGTCGAACGTGATTATGTAGGCTCGCGCCGCATGGAGCCGGGTTGGAGCCCGGCGATGGCATTGGTTCACATCGGCTCGCCTGCCGTGGAACCTTTGCTGGAGGTGATGCGCGATCCGGAGGGCGTGTCCCGATACCTGCCAGAAGGCTTCGACGACGACACGCTTGCCGCGGAACGTCTGCTGGAGGCGATGCGGGAACCGGACGGCGTGCCCCGATACGCGCTCCTGGCAGAAGGCTTCGTCGACGACGGCACGCCATGGGCCGCATTGACCCGCCGCAGCCGGTGGGAGTTCTGTCCACGTGCCACGAGACATGAAGCGGTGAGAGCGTTGGGCCAGATTGGCGAGGTGCGCGCCGTCGAACCGTTGATCGAAATGCTCGGGCAGAAACAGCAGAAACAGGGGTGGAGTCCGCAAGGGTATGTCCGGGCTTTGGTGGCTCTCAACGACCTGCGCGCCGTCGAACCGCTGATCGCGCTGCTCGGGCCGGATCATGACACAGCCGTTCGCCAGAATGCTGCCTCCGCGCTGGGCGAACTCGGCGACCCGCGCGCCGTCGAACCCTTGCTGGCCTGCTTCCAGGAGGCCGAAGGAATGCTTCGCAACACCGTGTTCCGCGCCTTAGCGAAACTTGGCGATCCCCGCGTGGTGGATGCGGTGACCGCGCGGCTGGAGTCGCCCGACCGCGAGACCCGCCGCGGGGCGGCAGGTATGCTCGCCCGGACGGCTAGCGATCCCGCCGTGGAATCGCTGGCAAACGGTCCCTTCATCGAGCCGCTGGCAGGATTGCTGGCCGACCAGGACGCCGAAGTCCGCCGCTACGCCGCCGAGGCCCTGGCACATCTTCAGGACCCGCGGGCCCTGGAACCCCTGCTGGCCGCCTTGGACGTCGAAGAGCCATCCGCCCGGCGGTGGGTTTACGAATCTCTGGCGGCCTTGGGCGATGGCCGCGCCGCTGAGCCGTTGCTTACGCTGCTCCGCGCGGCGGACGATCGCGAAAGGCGGGAACTGGAACGTACTCTCCGCCAGATCCAGGACCCACGGGCGATTGCCCCGTTGGTTGGGGTCCTCGATAATGCGCTTCCGCATGTTCACCGCCTTGCCGCGCGCCAGTTGGGTGAGATCGGCGGCCCCGACGTCGTCGCGCCTCTGTTGGCCGCTTTGGACGACGATTGCCCGAATGTCCGCGCCGCCGCGGCCACGGCGTTGGGGAAGACGCAAGACGCCCGGGCCGTCGAACCGTTGTTGCAGGCGCTGGAGGCTTCGCCGGAGTCGTCTGCTTCGCAAGCGATCATTCGGGCCCTTGCAGCGTGTGGCGACCCTCGCGCCGTGGAGCCCTTGATCGCGATGGTGAGAACGCGGCGCGGCTCGCTCAACCGCGATGTGATCCAAGCGTTGGGCGAGCTGGGCGACGGCCGCGCCGTCCCACCGCTGGTCGAGGCGGCTTGTGAAGCGTCCTCGTCGGTTGACCGCAGGGCAATTGCCAGGGCGTTGGGCGAGCTGGGCGACCCCCGCGGCATCGAGCCGTTGAAGACCATGCTCGAGGACGATCACACGGAGGCCGACCGCAGTTTCGCGTTGGCGGCGCGGCGCGCACCTGCGGGCATATTGGACGAGTTCGATCCCTGCGTCGTCCGCGAGGCGTCCATCGCACTGGGCGCGATCGGCCGGCCCGCGACGCCGGCGCTGGTGACGGCGCTCGGGCATCGGTATTGGACCGTGCGCGAAGCGGCCTGCCATGCGTTGGCCGCGATTGCCGATCCGGAGGCTGTCGGACCGCTCATCGCGGCGCTCGACGACGAGCAATGGGCGGTCCGGGCCGGCGCCGCCGACGCGCTGGGCGCCATCGGCGATCCGGCCGCCGTCGAACCGCTCAACGCCCTCGCCGACGATCCCGTGTGGGACGTCCGCGCTGCGGCCGAGCGCGCCCTCAAACCGTAGGGTGGGTGGTTCCGGCCGCATGGCACCTTGGGAGAACGGTCTCAGCTTGTGGAGCGGCCGGGTTCACCCACGCGCGCCGTGCAGAATCAGAGCAATGGTGCCGGACACGAAGGAGCGGCTTGCCACGTCGAAATAGAATAATCCGGGCTAACGGTTCCCGACGTCCCACCGGCGCAGCGGCGTGTCGGGCAGCCGTTGCGGGTCGGGCACGCCGCACAGCGGCACGGTGCGGCGCAGCGAGACGTTCATCGGCCGGGACCGCGGGCGGCGGACGGCCAGGGCCAGTTGGTAGGAATCGGCGTAGCGGAACTCGGCAAATTGCCACGCCTCCGGGTCGTCGCTTTCGGGGCTGATGAACCCGATGGACGGAGGGTCGCCGTCGGGCAGGTGGAAGAAGAAGCCTTCCAACGGCACCAGCAGGCCCACGCCCCGGGCCTTCACGTACGATTCCTTCAAGGTCCAGAACCGGAGGAACTCGCGACTACGCCGAGCGGGGGGGGCGCGCTCGACCACCGACGCTTCCGGCCGAGCGAAGAAGCGGCGGGCCAGTTCGACCGCCTTCGGCACCTCGCGCCAATGCTCGACGTCGACCCCCACCTCGGCGTCGCGCGTTACCGCGCACACCACCAGCCGCCCGCTGTGCGAAAGGTTGAACCGCGGCGCCACCCCGGCCGACCGGGCGACGCCGGGCTTGCCGTACGCGTTGGTCGTGAAAACCCAGTCGCGCGGATCGGCGCCCGTGTAGTGCGAAAGCACCGTGCGGGCCAGCGCCCGGGTGCAGCAGTGCCGCTCGGGCCCGCCGGGAAACTGCAGCCGCCGCTCCTGCTCGCGCTCGTCGGCCGACATCAGCCCCCGGTAGCGGTCCACCAGGGCCGGATCGATCGAATCGAGGTCGAGCACCCACAGGTCGACGTCGTAGGGGCCCAGCGGCGTTTCCATGGTTTCATCGCTCACCCGAGCCGGCGGGCGTCGGCTTGCTGGGGCGCTGCGCCGGGCTCGGGCTCGAACAAGCGGAGCGCCGGCACGGCGACCGGCTCCTCCGGCAGCGCCGGCCGTTCGAAGATCAGGCACTCCCGGCCCCGCACCGGGCGCCGCGCCACCTCCTGGAATCCGGTCTTCAGGAACGCGCGGGCCGAGGCCTCGTTGCCCACCCGGACCACGGCCCGAAGGCGTTCCACCCCGAGCGTCTTCCGGGCCCAGTTGCCGGTTTCCGCGATCAGCCGGGTCCCGAGGCCGCGCCGCCGGCAGGACCGGACCACGTGGAAGCTGATCTCGGCGGTGGCTTCGTCGGCGCGGTCGTAGCGGATGACGCCCAGGATGAGTCCGTGGAGGGCCAGCACCCAAATCCGGGCCGACTGGGTCGAAAGTTTCTCGCCGAACCAGCGGCGGTGTTCGTCCGGGGGAATGGGATCAGTCGAAAGGCCCGTGGTATGGAGCGACAGGTCGGGCTTGGTGCGCCACAGGGGCCAACAATCGGTCGATTCGAGCGGCCGCAGGACGATGTCTTCGGTGGCCAGTTCGCCGTCGAGCGCCCGCATGACGGCCACCACCCGCGCCGCCCCCGCCCCGTCGACCAGCCCGCGGTCCGCCTCGATTTGGCGGGCGCGTGCCTCGGCGTCGCGGCAGAGGCTGTTGAAGGCCGCGGCGATGCGACCAATGTTCAGCAGGCGGGCGGGCCCGAGGTCGAGCATGGCGCCGGCCTGGGCCATGCTTCGGGCGATCGGGACCTGGCTGGGGGACGTGGCCGTAACCAGCGCGGGCGTTTGCGTGCAGGCGAGTTCCCAGCAGGCGCCGTTGGCGGGCGCCATGGCCAGGTCGGCCCAGGCCATCTCGGCGGCCCAGTTCTCGGCGCGGTCGACCAGCTCGATTCGGCCGCCGCTTTTCCGTGCGCGGGCCCGGAGCTTCCCGGTGTGCGGATTCGCGGCCCCCACCAAGACCCGGGTGTGGAGGCCGGCAATCGGCAGCCGCTGGAGGGCGGCCAGCGCCTTCGAACTCAGGTCCATCGGATCGACGCCGCCGAAGGCAATGAGCAGGCGCCGGGCAACCTGGGGAACCTCGGCTCGCAGGGGGCGGTAGCGGGTGAACGCCGGGCGGAGCAGGGCGTAGCGGGTGCCCAACAGGAGCGTGGTATCGCGGCCCACGCACCCGGAATACTGCCGTTCGTCGAAGCCGGGGCGCTGGTTCAGCACGAGATCGGCGTTATAGTGCTCGGCCTCGGCCAAGTCATCAACCACCAATAGGCGGCTTCCTGCCGCCCGAATGGCGGTCTGGTAATCGGCGTCGAAGTGGCGTCCGTCGACGGCCGTCCACACGGTGGCGGTGGTCCCGGCCTCGGCGCGCATTTGGGCGATGGATCGAAACGTGATGGCCAGATCGTCAGGGTGCGGATGACGGCGGCCGATGGGGACGAATTCGGCGCCGGTCTCGCGTATCTGCTGTTGGATGGCGGGGCTGGCCACGCTGCCGAGAAACAGCACCCGCCCGCCCCGCGCGCGCCACGCCGCGCCGAGCGCCATCAATCGCACCAGATGTCCCACGCCGATCTGCGGATCCGCGTCGGCCCGCAATATCAGCGGCGCACTCCGAACCATCGTTGGACGAATCTCTCTTTTCGTAACCGTTCACGGGGGACGGTTCCAGTTTTCACGGCGGAAGAGGTATTCATCCGGATGATGCCTAATTCAACCCAAAGACGGGACTTTCCCCTTCGGGCCGCGCGAAAACTGAGGCCATTCCCCTGCGATATTCTCCCGAACCAATTGTA
>SKJM01000368.1 GCA_007122045.1 Planctomycetales bacterium
CGGTACTCGTAGTTCGACAGCACGCGGTGGATGTGGCCGAAGTACACGTCGCGCACGCCCGACTCCGGCCCGTGGCCCGAGCGGCGCAGGTATCGCAGGATCTTCCGCACCACCACCCGCGTGGGGTGCAGGAAGTACGGCGCCGGCTTGTGCAGGCCGGCGAAGACGGCCAGGTCGTACACCTGGTGCTCCCACAGCTCGCGCACGCGGTGGTGGTGGGGCCGGGAACGCCGCTCGACGAGGCTTTCCGCGGTAACGCCCCGCCCGAGCACGTCGCCGTGCAGGAACACCTTGCTCCCGAGGCGAAGGAAGTCGTGGTCCCACGCCAGGTTGGGCACGTCGCGGTCCAGTTCGATTAGCCGGTCGATGAATGCCTCGTGGTGGTCATGATTCCCCATCAGGTAATGGAACCGGCATCGGGGGCACTCGCCGGCCAGTTCGCGAAGCCACAAGGCCGCTTCTGCCGCGGCCTGCCGGACCGGGATGCGAGCCCAGTGAAAGTCGAACACGTCGCCGCCGAACACAAACACCTGCGAACGCGCCGCCGCCGCCCGAATCGTGGCCAGATACCGGGCCGCGCTCGATCGGGCGGTCAGCAGGTGCAAATCGGAAACGAAACAGCCCGCCTGAACCATCCTTTCACTTCAACTCCGTCCGCGGGGCTTGGGTCGCCGGTAACCGTCGGCGGGCCGGGTGGAAAGAGGCCCCTGCCGAAGGGGGCCATCCCCATCGACGGTTATGGTGGTCGTTACCATCGGTTGCGATGCACCCGCTCCTCGCGATAGCGGTCCCGCGCGGCGGCCTTCTCGGCCGGGTAGCCAAGGACGACCAGGCTGTGGGGTACGACGCGTTCCGGCACGTCGAACAGCTTGCGCAGCCCCTCGATGCGGTGGGGCCGCGGATACACCCCGCACCAGCAGGCGCCCAGCTCGGTACCCCGCGCGGCCAGGAGCATGTTCTCGACCGCGGCGGAACAGTCGATGGGCCAGTATCCTTCGGAGCCTTCCCGGTCGAGGTCGCCGCACACGAGAATGGCCATCGGCGCGCCGCGGATCATCGCGGCGTTCGGGCAGATGTCGGCGCAGGCGTCCAGCAGCGCCCGGTCGTCGATCACGACGAACTGCCACGGCTGGCCGTTGCGGGCGCTGGGGGCCGTCATGGCCGCGGCGAGGAGCTTCCGGACTGCGTCGGGGGGAACGGGGCGGTTCTCGTATTTCCGAATACTGCGTCGCGTGTGGATCGCTTCGAGGACATCCATGGCGGGTTCGCGGGTGCGAGACAATGGAGCGAGAGCTAACGACAGGTATTCTACCGGGCGTGGCAGCCGGCGCCCAGGGGCGTATGCCGATGGGGCGTGGTGCCCGTCTGTAGCGGCATTTCCATGGGTACTCCGGCCCAGCAGGCCGAAGGCCGTTGACAGGCAACGGGCGCTTTGCTAGAATCTTTGACATGTTAGCTGGAGTCCCGCCTTTAGGCGGTTTCCTCTTGCCGGCTGAAGCCGGGACTCCAGCGGTCACGGTTCGCATCTAGAAACGGAAGAGCTATAAAACTCCTTGCGGCATACAAACTCCCGCCCGGCAGCGATCATCCCTCCAACCCCAGCCCGAAAGGACTTCCCTTGGAGTACCATTTCTACCCCATCGACTGGCTCGTCCTGGCGGCCTACTTCCTTGGCACCATGTCCATCGGCTTCTACTTCTGGCGCCGGAGCCGATCGACCGAGGGGTTCACGGCGGGCGGGCGCTCGCTTTCCGGGCTGCTCTGCGGCCTGTCGATCTTTGCGACGTATCTATCGAGCATCAGCTTCCTGGCCCTGCCCGGCAGCGCCTATGCCACCAACTGGAACGCCTTCACCTTCAGCATCGCCCTGCTGCCGGCCACCTGGATTGGCGTGCGGTGGTTCCTGCCCTACTACCGGCGAAGCCAGGAGGTTTCGGCCTACGCGCACCTGGAGCACCGGTTCGGGCCTTGGGCGCGCACCTACGCCAGCGTGTTCTACCTGCTCACTCAAATCTCGCGAATGGGCGCGGTCATGTACCTCATGGCCCTGCCGCTGAGCGTGCTGCTGGGCTGGGACATCCGCGTGCTGATCCTCATCACGGGCGTTTCGGTCACCTTGTACACGTTCGTGGGCGGAATCACCGCGGTCATCTGGGCCGACGCCCTGCAGGCCCTGGTGCTCATGGGCGGGGCCTTCGTCTGCCTGGGTGTCATGCTGGCCGGTATGCCCGAGGGGCCGGGCCAAATCTTCACCATCGCCGCCGAACACAACAAGCTCTCGCTGGGCAGTTTCGGCGCGTCGGTTTCCACGTCGACGTTCTGGGTGGTGCTCATCTACGGGCTGACGATCAACCTGCAGAACTTCGGCATCGACCAGAACTACATCCAGCGGTACATCGCCTCGCGTTCCGACGCCGAGGCCGAAAAGAGCGTCTGGCTGGGCGGCCTGCTGTATATTCCCGTCTCGGCCGTCTTCTTTTTCATCGGCACGTCGCTGTTCGCCTACTACCATGCCCGGCCCGACGACCTCGACGCGCTCCGCTCGGCGGTGGCCGTGCAGCGGCTGGCCGCCGGCGGAGTCACCGCCGCGGCGCCCGATTACGCCGGCCGGTTCGAGGAGACCAAAGCCGAGTTGACCGACGAGGACCTGGGCGATCGGGTCTTCCCGCAGTTCATTGGCTCGCAACTGCCGGCCGGGGTCACCGGCCTGCTGATCGCCGCCATTTTCGCCGCGGCCATGAGCACCGTGTCGACGAGCCTGAACTCGTCGGCCACGCTCATCATGCGCGATTACTACCAGCGGTACGTCAACCCGCAAGCGAGCGACCGGCAGTCGATGATCGCCCTGTATGCGGGCACGATCGTTTGGGGAGCGCTGGGCACCGGCGTGGCCCTGCTGATGATCCACATCCGCGGCGCGCTGGACGCCTGGTGGACCCTGGCGAGTATCTTCAGCGGCGGCATGGTGGGCCTGTTCCTGCTGGGCATGATCTCGCGCCGGGCCGGCAACCCGGCCGCCGCCACGGCGGTAGTCGCCGGTCTGCTCGTGATCGTGTGGATGGTCGTTTCTCCCACCGGCCATTGGCCCGAGGCGCTCGCCGCGCTCCGCAGCCCATTCCACAACTTCATGATCATCGTCGTCGGCACGCTGGTGATCCTCTTGGTGGGCCTGCTGGTGGGCCAATTCACCGGGCGGCGCGATGAACCGTCGCCACCGTAAAGCCGCAAGCGAGGCCGGCGCGTGAACCTTGGCCGAACCCGCCGGGCCCTGCACGCTAAAGCGTGAACTCCAACAGCGAGCCCGGCGCATCGCATGAACGATCCCCCCGCATACCAACTCATCAGCTACATCGCCCCGGCGGCCCCGGCCACGCGGCGCCCCGCGCGCGGCGACGAACCGGCCGTGCGGCCGGAAGTGGGCTTTACCCCGGCCTGGTACCGGCGGCACCTGCCGATCGACTTCGGCCGCCCCTGGCATACGAACCCGGCGTACCGGCGCCACGCGCTGCGGGCCATGCGCGCCGAGTTGGCCCGCCGGTTCCCCGGCACGGCCATCGGGGGCATCGACCGGGCGGAAGGGCCGCTCGACCTGCTCACGGGCATGCTGGGCGCCTGCACGGTGGGCGGCATCTTCGGCCTGCCCGTCCGCTTCGGTCCCGACCGCTGGCCCACCTGCGAGCCGGCCTACCTGAGCGACGAGCAGGCCGACCGGCTCGAACCGCCCGACCTCGACCGCAACGAGTTCTTCGCCCGCCTGATGGAACAGCTCGACCGGATTGCCGAGTCGGAGGGCCGGATCGAAGGATACATCAACTGGCAAGGCGTGCTGAACAACGCCCACCGGCTGCGCGGCGAACGCCTGTTCACCGACCTGCACGACGCGCCCGGCCGCTGCCGCCGGCTGTTCGCGTGCGTCGCCGACACGATGCTGGAGGCCGCGCGCCGGGTGTTCGCCCGGCAGCGTCGCAGCGGGGTCGAGCGTTCGTTCTTCACGGTGAGCAACTGCCTGATCAACATGGTTTCGCCCCGGCAGTACGCCGAACTGCTCCTGCCCGAGGACCGGCGCATCGCCGGCCGGTTCGCCGCCATCGGCATCCACAACTGCGCCTGGAACGCCACGCCCTACCTGGAGGCGTACGCCGAGGTGCCGAAGGTGGGCTACCTCGACATGGGCGTCGGCTCGGACCTCCAGCGGGCCCGGGCGCGGTTCCCCGCCGCCCGCCGCGCGCTGATGTACACGCCGATGGACCTGGCGCGCAAGCCGCTTTCGGAGGTTCACGCCGACCTTTTGCGGGTTGCGGCCGACTACGGGCCCTGCGACATTGTGCTGGCCGACATCGACGCCGGCGTGCCCGACGCCCGCGTGCTGGAGGCCGTCGCGTGGTGCCGGCACTTGAGCGAGACCTCAAGGCCGGGCGGGCCCGGCGACATCCAAGACGGCCGGTAAGGGGACCAGCCCCCCGCCGGCGCCGGCACCTGATCGAACGCTTGCCCCCTTGCCCGTCAGCCGGTTTTCGGCAATAATCACGGGATTCGGCTGCCGGCGATATCGCCTGTCCGCGCGCAACAGAGAATCCGCACCGTGCCTGAGACCATTCACACGCATATCTTCCCGAACGGCCTGGTGTTGGTGGCCGAGCAGATGCCCTGGCTCCGCTCGGCGGCGTTTTCGCTCCTGGTTCCCGCGGGCTGCGCTATGGAGCCCACCAGTAGAGGGGGGCTGGCGAACTTCACGTCCGAGATGGTTGAGCGCGGCTGCGGCCCGCGCAGCAGCCGGCAGTTCATCCTGGACCTCGACAATTTGGGCCTGGAGTGGAACGATTTTGTTTCGGCCGCGCACGCGGGGTTCAGCGGCGCCGCCCCGGCTGAGAACCTGCCGGCCGCCCTGGCCATCTTCGCCGACGTGGTGCGCCGCCCCCACCTGCCCGAGCACGAGTTGCCGGCCGCGCGGTCGCTGATGCTTCAGGAGTTGCGGGCCATGGAGGACGAGCCGGCGCAGAAGGTGGCAACCGAGTTGCGCCGCCGGCACTACCACGAGCCGTGGGGGCGGCCGGCCCACGGCGACTTGCCGGGCGTGCAGGCGACCACCCTGGACGACGTCCGCGGCTTCTTCGCGCGCCATTACCGGCCCAACGGCGCCATCCTGGGCGTGGCCGGCCGATTCGAGTTCGAGGCGCTGCACGACACGGTGGGCGCACTGCTGGCCGACTGGCCGCCGGCCGAGCCGCCGCAAGTCGCCGAGCAGCCCGCCCGCCAACCCTACCTGCACATCCCCTACCAGTCGGCCCAGACGCAAATCGGCATCGCTTACGACAGTGTTCCGTACCGCCACCCCGACTATTTCCCCGCCTGGGGCTCCGTCGGCGTGCTGAGCGGAGGAATGAGTTCGCGCCTGTTCACCGAGGTGCGCGAAAAGCGGGGTCTGTGCTACAGCGTGCACGCCGGGCACCATACGCTGCGCGATCGTGCGGGCGTGTTCTGCCACGCCGGCACCAGCGCCGAGCGGGCCCAGGAAACGCTCGACGTAACCCTGGGCGAACTCGGCCGGCTGGCCGAGGGCGTATTTCCCGATGAGCTGGCCCGCCTGAAGGCCCGCATCAAGAGCAGCCTCATCATGCAGCAGGAGTCGAGTTCCGCCCGCAGCGGAGCCGTCGCCGGGGACTGGTACCACCTGGGCCGCGTCCGAACCGTCGAGGAGCTGCACGACTTGGCCGACCGGCTGAGCTGCGAGGCCATCAACGCGTACCTGGCCGCCAGTCCGCCGGGCGATTTCACCATTGCCACCATGGGCCCAAGCCCGCTGGAGGTGCCGGTTGCAGTTTGACAAGCATTACCTCCCCAACGGCCTGGAGATCGTGGCCGAGTGCAACCCGGAGGCCTATTCCTCGGCCGTCGGGTTCTTCGTGCGCACCGGCGCCCGCGACGAAACCGACGCCGAGTCGGGCGTGAGCCACTTCCTCGAACACATGATGTTCAAGGGCACACCCACCCGGTCGGCCGAGGACGTCAACCGCGAGTTCGACGAGATCGGCGCCCACTACAACGCCTGCACGAACGAGGAGAGCACGATCTACTACGCGAACGTGCTCCCGGAGTACCTCGACCGCGCGGTCGGCCTGCTGGCCGACATCATGCGCCCGTCGCTCCGCGAGGCCGACTTCGAGACCGAGAAGCAGGTGATTCTCGAGGAAATCCACATGTACGACGACCAGCCCCCGTTCGGGGCCGACGAGCGTTGCCGGGCCGCCTACTTCGGCAGCCACCCGCTCGGACGCAGCGTGCTGGGCACCGTCGAAAGCATTACCCACCTCCGCGTCGAGGTCATGCGCGACTACTTCGCGCGCCGCTACGCCCCGGCGAACATCGTGCTGGTGGGCGCCGGCCGCGTGGCCTTCGACCACCTGGTGCGCCTGGCCGAGGCGCATTGCGGCGGCTGGGAGTCGCGGCCGGTGACGCGGGCCATGGCGCCCGTCGAGCCCCGAGTCCCCTTCGTCGTCATCCACAAGGAAATTGCCACGCAGCAGTACGCCCTGCTCATGTCGCCGGCGCCGTTCGACGACGCCCGCCAGCGCTATGCGGCCAAGCTGCTGGCCACCGTGCTGGGCGACGACTCGGGCAGCCGGCTGTACTGGGAACTGGTCGACCCCGGGCTGGCGGAGCATGCGGGCATGCATCACGCCGAGTACGCCGACGCCGGCGCCATGATCACCTTCCTGTGCTGCGCCCCGGAGGACGCCGCCGACAACCTGCTGCGCGTGACCGAACTGCACCGCCGAGCCGGGCAGGACGCCGTGACCGAGGCCGAGCTGCAGCAGGCGAAGAACAAGGTTTGCTCGCGGGTGGTGCTGGCCGGCGAGCGGCCGCGGGGGCGGCTGTTCGCCGTGGGGATCGATTGGGTGTGCCGCGGCGAGTACCGTAGCGTCGAGGACGACTTGCAGGCGGTTGGCGACGTGACGCTCGACGATCTCGACGACCTGCTGCGCCGTTACCCCCTCTCGCCGGCCGCCACGGTCACCATCGGCCCACTGGAGGAACTCGACTAACGGTCCGGTGGAGCGATGTTTGGCAGCTACGCGCCACGCCGCGCCACCACTCGGGCTTGACAGGCGGGCCGCAACGCTGCGGTGGATCTTGGGCGCGCCGGTGGACCCCGCGCTTCATCTTGGCACGGGAGGGTCGTTCCGTGACCGCCGTCGCTGCCCAGCAAGCCCAGCCGGTGGCGAAACGGGTGACGGCCGGCACTCGGGCGCCGGCGATATGCGCAAAATTGACAAATAATTGCGCGTTTCTGACTTGCCGGCCGCTTGACGGCCTGTTGCGCTGTGTATATACTGGCCGAAACTCGCCTGTTGCACGTTTCACCGGAACCCCCAGGAAGGAGCAAGAGATCATGCCACCGGCTTCCCAGAAACCGAAACGTTTTGCCGTCGGGGTCGATTACGGCACCAACAGCGTTCGCGCGCTGATTGTCGACGTGGCCGACGGCAGCGAAGTGGCGTCGTGCGTGTTCGACTACCCGAGCGGCGAGGCGGGCATCCTGCTCGACCCGAAAGACCCGAACCTCGCCCGGCAGAACCCGGCCGACTACATCGAGGGCTTCCGCCGTTCGGTGGGCGGCGCGGTGCGGCGCGCCCGGCGGCAAAAGGACTTTCGCCCGGAATACGTCGTGGGCATCGGGATCGACACGACCGGTTCCACGCCGATCCCGGTGGACCGGCAGGGCGTTCCGCTGGCGATGCAGCGGCGGTTTCGAAACAACCTGGCGGCCCACGCGTGGCTCTGGAAGGACCATACCAGCTTCGCCGAGGCGGCCGAGATTACCGACAAGGCCCGGCAAAGCGGCGCCGGCTACCTGGCCAAGTGCGGCGGGGTATACAGCAGCGAGTGGTATTGGTCGAAGGTGCTGCACTGCCGCCGCACGGCGCCGAAGGTGTTCGAGGCGGCCTATTCCTGGGTGGAACTGGCCGACTTCGTGCCGGCGTACATCACCGGCCGGCTCGATCCCGACACGCTCCCCCGCGGCATCTGTGCGGCCGGGCACAAGGCCCTGTACCACGAGCAATGGGGCGGGCTGCCGGACCGCGAGTTCCTGCGGCAACTCGACCCCGGCCTGGCGGCCGTGGCCGAACACTACGCCACGCCCGCCCTGCCCGCCGACCGGGAAGCGGGCGAGCTGACCCCCGAGGTGGCCCGCGAGGTGGGCCTGCCGCCGGGCGTGCCCGTGGCCGTCGGCGCGTTCGACGCCCACATGGGCGCCGTCGGCGCCGGCATCAAGCCGAACACCCTGGTGAAGATCATCGGCACGAGCACGTGCGACATGATGGTCGCCCCCATGGACGACGCCCTCCCCGACGTCCCCGGCCTGTGCGGCATCGTGCCCGGCTCGATCATTCCGAGCATGTACGGCCTGGAAGCGGGGCAGTCGGCCGTCGGCGACATTTTCCATTGGTTCGTCAAGTACCTGACCCCGGCCCAGTACACCGCCAAGGGCGACCCGCACGCCAACCTCACCC
>SKJM01000378.1 GCA_007122045.1 Planctomycetales bacterium
AGAGTTTTCCCGCATCTACGACCACATGCTTGGCTTCTGGCAGCAGGGCGCCGTCGCGGAGGCGTAGCGACGCACTGCCGCGCAGCGGGGGGGCCACGGCAATACTGGGGGGCAGGCCGTCGCGCCCGTATGACGGACGGTTGCCGCCCCGAAACGTATTCGATACCCTGAGTGCGTGGCCTGACCACGGAGAACTTCCCTTGCCGGCGCGCACCAATGATACCGGACACCGCAAATGAAACCTCAACCAACCAAGCGCGGCCTCAGCCGCTACGCCGCCAGAATCCTTGCCGGCCTGGCGGCGCTGAATTCTTTTTCCCTTGCGGCCGCGATGGGAGACGTACCCAAGGGACGCCCCAATGTGGTGGTCATCATGACGGACGACATGGGGTTTTCCGATGTCGGCTGCTACGGCGGTGAAATCCGCACGCCGAACCTCGATCGCCTGGCCCACGAGGGACTACGCTTCACCGAGTTCTATAACGCCGGCCGATGCTGCCCCACGCGGGCATCGCTGCTGACCGGCCAGTATCCGCACCGGGTGGGATTGCACCGCAACGGGTTGGACCTCAGCCGGGACGGGATCACCATTGCCGAGGCGCTGCGGGAGGCCGGCTACCAAACGGCCATGACCGGCAAGTGGCACCTGACGGGCCTGCGCCCCCTGCCGGAGCGGCATCAGGCATGGATCGACCACCAGTTTCAGCCCGATCGGGAATGGGGCAACCCGAGCACCTACCCGACGGCCCGCGGATTCGACCGCTTCTACGGGACGATCTTCGGAATCATCAATTTCTTCGATCCCTGGACGCTCATCGACGGCGACCGGCCGGTTCCGGAAGTGCCCGCCGATTATTACGCCACCGACGCCACCTCGGCTCGGGCGGCGGCTTATATTCGCGAAATGGCGGCGTCCGAGGCGCCGTTTTTCCTGTACGTGGCGTACCATGCGCCGCATTGGCCGCTGCACGCGCGGCCCGAGGACATCGCCCGATACCGCGGCGCCTACGACCGCGGCTGGGAGGCGGTCCGCGCGGCTCGCTACCGGCGCCAAGTGGAAATGGGTCTGTTCGACGAAGCCACCACGCCCCTGCCGCCGATCCAGGGAGGCGGCGGCCCGTGGGACGACCTGCCCCGCAAAGAACAGCGGAACCTGGCCAAACTGATGGAGGTGCACGCGGCCATGGTCGACTCGATCGACCAGGGCGTCGGCCGCATCATCGAGGCGCTGGCCGCCACCGGGCGGTTGGAGCACACGCTGCTTCTGTTCCTCAGCGACAACGGCGCCTCGCCGGAACGTTACCTGAAGCCCGGCTACGATCGGCCCTCGCAAACGCGCGACGGCCGGCCCATCGTCTATCGCCGCTATTACGACGAACCCGGCTCGGAAACCACGTGGCCCTACCTGGGGCCGCGCTGGGCCAGCGCGTCGAACACGCCCTTCCGCTACTGGAAGGCGGAATCGTACAAGGGCGGCCTGCAAACGCCGCTGATCGTCCACTGGCCGGCCGGCCTGAAAACGCCCGCCGGCGCCTTCACCCGGCAACGCGGCCACGTGATCGACATCCTGCCCACCATCCTGGAAGCAGCCGGCGCGGCATATCCCGAAACGTTCGCCGGCCGGCCGGTGCATGCGATGGACGGGCTGAGTCTGATGCCCGTCTTCCGCGGCGAGCAGCGCGAAGGGCACGCGGTGCTCTGCTTTGAGCACGAGGGCCACAAGGCGGTCATCCAAGGGCCCTGGAAGGCGAACCAGTTGCGCCGCGAGAGCACCTGGCGGTTGTACCACATCGGCCGCGACCGCACCGAAACGCGCGACCTGGCCGCCGAGCACCCCGACGTGCTCCAGGAACTCCGGCAGCGCTGGCACGAGTGGGCCGAAGGGCAGCGTTGGGGGCAGGCCGGTACCAGGCACGAACCGGAAGGCTCCGCATCGGCTTCGTCGTGAACTCCCTCACCCATCGGCTTCTCGCCCGACTCGTCGCTATCTCCCAAGGGAGCCGAGGCTGGACGGGAGGAATTGGTGAGTCGAGGGCGCTCGCCGCCAGCCGTTGCCAGCTTTCTCGGGGAAGTGGATCGCCCCACTACACCCGGCTGCGCGCCGTGTATCGCGTGTGCAGCAGGTGATGCGAACGGTCGCCGAGCGGTTGGCCGAGGAACTCCTCGTACAGGCGCAGCACGTCGGGATTCTCGTGCGATTTGCGGAGCCGCTTTTCTTCGTCTTCGAGGAAGATGGCGGCCATGCGCTTGCTGCGGACGTCGTTGGTGGTGAACCGCGGTTGCCCGCCGCCGCCGATGCAGCCGCCGGGGCAGGTCATCACTTCGACGAAGTGGTACTCGGCCTCGCCCGAAAGGATGCGGCCGATGACCCGCTCGGCGTTGGCCAGCCCGTGGGCGACGGCCACACGCAGGGTCACCCCGTCGAGAAACTCCCACGAATCGGCGGGGTTCTCGATGGTGATGGCGGCCTCTTTGACGCCTTCGAGGCCCTCGATGGGTTTCACGCGGAGCCCTGCCGCGGGCAGAGCCCGGCCGGTGACCACTTCGTACGCGGTGCGCAGCGCGGCTTCCATCACGCCGCCCGTGTTGGCGAAGATGTCGGCCGCGCCGGTCGATAGGCCGAGCGGGGCGTCCATTTGCTCGTCGGGCAGGCGGTCGAACTCGATGCCGGCCGCGCGGACCATCCGGCCTAACTCGCGCGTGGTGAGCACGACGTCGACGTCGCGCACACCGCTGGCGTCCATCTCCGGCCGCTGCGCCTCGAACTTCTTCGCCGTGCACGGCATGATCGACACGACGAACACGTCTTCCGCCCGCCGGCCGAGTTTTTCGGCGTAGTAGGTCTTGGCGACCGCGCCGAGCATCTGCTGCGGCGACTTGCAGGTGGAAACGTTCGGCAGCAACTCGGGGTGACGATATTCGATGTACTTGATCCAGCCGGGCGAGCAGCTTGTGAACATGGGCAGGGCCGCGTTCTCGCCGTGCTCCAGCTTCCGCCGCAGGCGGCTGAGCAGTTCGCTCCCCTCTTCCATGATGGTCAGGTCGGCGGCGAAGTTGGTATCGAACACGGCGTTGAAGCCCAACCGGCGGAGCGCGGCCACCATCTTGCCGGTCACGCGCGTGCCGGGCGGGTAGCCGAAGCATTCGCCCAGCGCGGCCCGGATGGCCGGGGCCGTCTGCACGATGCAGTGCTTGTCGTTCGCGTCGAGCGCGGTCCACACCTCGTCAACCTGGTCGCGTTCGGTGATGGCGCCCACCGGGCACACCGCGGCGCACTGCCCGCACTGCACGCAGGCGACCGATTCGAGGTCGAGGTTGAAGGCGGGACCGATGACCGTGTCGAACCCTCGGTTCTGGGGGAACAGGGCGCCGACGCCCTGCGTTTCGGCGCACACGGCCACGCACCGCCGGCACTTGATGCACTTGCCCGTGTCGCGCATCAGGGCGGGGGTCGAAAGGTCGAGGTGCTTTCGGGTGCGCTGGCCCTGGTAGGGCACGTCGCGGATGCCCAACTCGGCGGCCAGGGCGCTCAGTTCGCAGTCTTCGTTGCGGTCGCACGTTTGGCACTCGCCGTTGTGCTCGGAAAGGAGCAGTTCGACCACGGCGCGCCGGGCCTCGCGCACGCGCCGCGTGTTGGTGAGCACTTTCATGCCCTCGCGCGCCGGCATGGAACAGCTTGCCGCGAGGTTCTGCGCCCCTTCGACCTCGACCACGCACGCGCGGCACGCGCCGATGGCCTGGAGCCCCTCGACGTAACACAGCGTCGGAATGCGCATCCCGGCCTGCCGGGCGGCGTCGAGCACGCTCGTGCCGTCGGGAACTTCGACGGAAATATTGTTGATGGACAGTTTGGGCATCGTTTAACTCACCTCATAGGCATCGGCGCACTCGCGGCGGCCGTAGTCGCACCGGAGGCAGCGTTTCGATTGGCGGACGGCAATGGCCTCCTGCCACGGCTGTTCGACTTCGTCGAAGTTGTGGCGGCGGCGCTCGACGGGAATGAGCCGCAGTTTCTCGCGCGGGGTCTCCACGGGTTCGGCGTCGGGGTCGAAGTAGGTATCGACCGGGCGCGTGTCGCGCCAGAAGGCGTGGTCGGCGCCGGTCAGGTACAGGTCGATCCCGCGCGCGGCGCGCTCGCCGGCCGCCACGGCTTCGACGACCGAGGACGGGCCGGTCACCGCGTCGCCCCCGGCGAAGATCCACTTCTCCGAGGTCTGGCCGATCGCGTGGTCGACGTCGATGAACATGTTGTTGCGCCGCGCAAGCTGAACGCCGTCGGCGAGGCTTTGCAGGTCGAGCGATTGCCCGATGGCCGCCAGCACGTGGTCGGCCGGAATGACAAAGGCCTCGCCGCCGCGTTCGGGCCGCCGGCGGCCCGAACGGTCGAACGCGCCAAGCTGCATGGGCACGCAGCGGACGCCGGCAACCGCCTTGTTTTCCGTGACAATCTCCACCGGCGCGGTCAGCAGCCGGAGTTCGACGCCCTCGGCCAGCGCTTCGTCGATTTCCTCGCGGTAGGCGGGCATCACCTCGCGGCTGCGGCGGTAGACCACCGTCACGCGGTCGGCGCCGAGGCGGAGCGCGGTTCGGGCGGCGTCGATGGCCGAATTGCCGCCGCCAATGACCACCACCTGACGGCCCACCGGCACCGACCCGCGCAGGTTGTACACCCGGAGGAACGACAGGGCGTCGGTCATCCCCCGGGCGTTGTCGCCGGTGATGCCCAGGCTCACGCCGTCCGGGGCGCCGACGCCCAGGAACACGGCCTCGCAGCCTTCGGCCCGGAGCGACCGGAGCGTGAACTCGGCGCCCAGCCGCATGCCGGTATGGATTTCCACGCCAAGCTGCTCGATCATGCGCACCTCGCGCGCGACGATCTCGCGCGGGAGCCGGTACGCCGGAATGGCCTGCACCAGCATGCCGCCGGGCCGCGGCTCGGCTTCGTACACCTTGGGCCGGTAGCCGAGCCGGGCGAGGAAGTACGCGCAGGAAAGGCCGGCCGGACCCGCGCCCACAATGGCGATCGACCGCCTGGCGTTCTTCTCGCTTTCCCGCATGGGAGGCAATTGGAACGTGACCTCCTGGTCGGCCATGAACCGCTTGATGCCGCGGATGGACACCGGCGCGTCGATCGTGTCGCGGCGGCACTTCTCCTCGCAGGTGTGGAAGCATACGCGGGAGCAGACGGCCGCAAACGGGTTCCGCTCGCGGTGAAGGCGCAGCGCCTCGGCGTAACGGTGCTCGGCCACCAGCGACACGTAACCGGGAATATCGACGTTGGCCGGGCAGGCGCTCGAACAGGGCGCGTCGACCAGCGAGGGGCACACGCCGGCGCGGCACCGGCGGTCGCGAATGTGCTCGATGTACTCGTTGCCGAAGTGCCGGATGGTCGACAGCACCGGGTTGGCGGCCGTTTGCCCCAGGCCGCACAGCGACGTGTCCTTGATGATCTCGCCCAGTTCGATGAGCCGCTCGACGTCGGCCTCCTCGCCGCGGCCGTCGCAGATGCGCTCGAGGATTTCGAGCATCCGCTTGCTGCCCACGCGGCAGGGAACGCACTTGCCGCACGATTCCTCCTGGACGAACTCGATGAAGTACCGGGCGACGTCGACCATGCAGGTGTCTTCGTTCATGACGATCAGGCCGCCGGAGCCCATGATCGCGCCCAGTTCGGAAAGCGACTCGTAATCGAGCGGCACGTTCAGGTGCTGCGGGGGGATGCAGCCGCCGGAGGGGCCGCCGATTTGCGCGGCCTTGAACTGCTTCTCGTCGGGAATGCCGCCGCCGACGTCGTAAATCAGGTCGCCCAGCGACATGCCGATGGGCACCTCGACCAGGCCCGAGTTCTTGATGGCCCCGGCCAGGGCGAACACCTTGGTGCCGCGGCTGCCGTCGGTGCCGCGCGCGGCGTACCACGCGCCGCCGCGAAGCACAATGGGCGCCACGTTGGCGTAGGTTTCCACGTTATTGAGCAATGTCGGCTTACCCCACAGGCCGCACACGGCGGGGAACGGCGGGCGGGGGCGCGGCTCGCCCCGGTGGCCCTCGATCGAACGGAGCAGGGCCGTCTCCTCGCCGCACACGAACGCGCCGGAACCCATGCGGATTTCCAACTCGAAGTCGAACCCCGTCCCGAGGATGTTCTTTCCCAGCAGTCCGCGCTCCCGGGCCTGGCCCAGGGCGTGGGTGAGCCGCTCGACGGCCAGTGGATATTCCGCGCGAACGTACACGTAGCCCTGCGCGGCGCCCACCGTCCGCGCGGCAATGGCCATGCCCTCGATGATGCTGTGCGGGTCGCCTTCCAGGACGCTCCGGTCCATGAACGCGCCGGGGTCGCCCTCGTCGGCGTTGCACACCACGTACTTCGTTTCGCCGGGGGCTTCGCGAGTGAACGCCCACTTCCGCCACGTGGGGAACCCGGCCCCACCGCGGCCTCGAAGCCCCGACGTTCTCAGTTCCGCCAGGACCCGCTCCGACTGCTCGCCCTCCAGCACGTTGGCCAGTGCCTGGTAGCCGTCGCGGGCGATGTAGTCGTCGATGCTGCGCGGGTCGACGTGCCCGCAGTTGCGCAGCACGATCTTCGTTTGCCGCTTGAAGAAGTCCATTTCGGCGGCGTGGGGAACGCTTCGCCCGTCGGGCCGGCGGTGGGTGAGCCGGTCGACCCGCCGGCCCTTGGTCAAGTGTTCCATGACCACGTCGGGGGCGTCTTCGGGCTGCACTCGCTCGTAGACGACGTCGTCGATCATCAGCACCGGCCCGCCGGAACAGGGACCCATGCAGCCGGTTTCGACGATGCCGACCTGGCGTGCCAGGCCCCGGGTGACCAGTTCCTGTTCGAGCGTTTCGCGCACCCGCTCGGCGCCGGAGGCGATGCAGCTTGCCCCCATGCAAAGGCGGATCTGTCGGTGCCCGTCGGCCGCCAGGTTGGCTTGTTGGGTGTTGAGCGTATCGCGAAGATGCCGGAGCGCGTCGGCGTCGGCAATCCGTTTCGTCGAGGGCATCATGCGTGGTCTCCGGCGCCGGCGGCGTCCTCCGTGTTGCGGTACTGGTCGAGAATGCGTGCGATGCGTGCGGGCCGGACGCGCTGGTGGACGTCGTCGTCAATCATCAGGACCGGCGCGAGGCCGCAGGCCCCGAAGCACCGGCCCACGTCGAGCGAGAAGTTCCGGTCGGCGGTGGTCTCGCCCACCTCGATTCGCAGTGCATCCTTCAGGGCGGCCAGCACTTCTTTACCCCCCCGAACGTAACAGGCCGTCCCCAGGCACACCTGAATCAGGTGCTTGCCGCGCGGCACGGTCGAAAAGTAGGAATAGAAGCCCACCACTCCGGCAACTTCGCTATACGGCTTGTTCAAGACCGTGGCCACCTGTTTCAGTGCCGCCTCGGGCAGGTAGCCGAACAGGCGTTGGGCAATCTGCAAGACCGGAATCAGCGCGCCCGGTTGGCCCGCGTATTGCCGGAGCACGTCGTCGAATTGTGTGAGACGGTCCTGCTCGGACGTTTCCCGGCAGGCCGTACAAGGCATGGAACTCATGGAGGAATCCTTACGTGCAATCGATCATTCTCGGCGGCGCGGCGCCCCCACCGGCGGCTTCGCGGCGGCACCGCGGTATTGCTGCCAAAAACCGCCTAAGCCGCAAAGATGGGGGACTGTTCACCCTACCCAAATCTTAAAGCATACCGGACCCGCCGGCAAGTTCAAGCCCCGCTTTCACGCCATGCGCGCGGGCTGCGGCTTCGAAAGGCCCACCCGAATGTCGGCTTGCTTGTCCATTGCGGACGAACGATCAGTTGGTCCGCGATATTGCCGGGAACTCGGCACGGCCTAGGCCGCGGGTCAACGGCCGGCATCTCCAAGCATGCGTATGCCGACCGCCTGTTGACTCGCTATCAACAGATGTTTGGCAACCGAGGCTTGCACCCGGAGGTTCGCTATATTGACGGTGCTCCGTGGCGACAAGGCGTTGATCCCCTCAAGGGGTCGGTTCGTTTGGATGTCGTCGAAGGCCCCTTGAACAACCCAACCTGGGTATGGGATTGTCAACTTTGGACGGGTGCGAGGCCGTTGAACGACCAAAGCAAGTTGCCGTACATGACGCGGCGGCCTGCACGATTGCTGAATCGTGGATCGGCCGTGGTGGTCCACGCCAATCGCCACACTGAGGGAGGCAGGAAATGAACCGGATCAAGCGAGCATGGCCTTGGGGCGCCCTGGGCGTGGCTGCGGCGGTGGTGATTGCGCTGGCCGTGGCGCGGCCGTGGCGGGGGGCTGTGGCGCCGGGCGACGACGTGGCGGTGGAAGCCGGCGCGGGCAAGGAGGCGCCGCCGCCTGCTCCGCCGGCGCCGCTTCTGCACCCGGAGGACGTGAAGTGGCTGTCGGAGGCGACGTACGTGGACGGCGGCGCGCGGATGGTCAGCCGGTACGACAGCGACGGCGACGGGCTGGCCGACGCCGACGAACTGCTCCTGTACGGCACCCTCCGCTACGA
>SKJM01000292.1 GCA_007122045.1 Planctomycetales bacterium
AAGCTAGATTTGGCACCCTAAAGCGTGAACTCCAACAAACAGGCCGTTGCTGCATCCAACAATAAGGACACACCAATGACGAAGTTTGCTTCCAATCGACACACCCGAGCGGGCCTTTCCATCCCGATCCTGGCGGCGCTGTGTTTGATTCCCCCTGCGGCGCGGGCTGGCGACACCAACGACGCGTCCGCCGCGCCCAACACGCTTACCGAGGAGGAGCGGCGGCTCGGCTTCGAGTTGCTCTTCGACGGCCGCACCGACGACGGCTGGAAGCACAACGGGAACTGGGTGGTGGAGAACGGTACGCTTTACCGCAAGGAGCGCGGCGGCGACATCACCTACACCGTGGCCCAGGTGCCCGACGACTTCGAGTTGCGATTCGACTGGAAGGTGGTCAAGGGCTGCAACAGCGGAGTGTACTATCGCCCCGGGCAGTACGAGTACCAGATTCTCGACGACGCGAACAGCCCGTACGGCGAGAACCCCCGCCAGAGCGCGGCCTCGCTGTTCTTCTGCATGGCGCCCTCGAAGGACGCCACCCGGCCGTTCGGCCGGTGGAACGAGGGCCGCATCGTGTGCAAGGGCACGGTCATCCAGCACTGGCTCAACGGCGAGAAGGTGATCGACTTCGACTACACCGACCCGCGCTGGGAGGAGGAAGTGGAACTGCTGCGCATCCGCGGGGCCGACCTGGCCGCGCGCGGCGCCAACCTCCGATTGCAGGACCACGGGGCCGACGTCTGGTTCCGCAGCATCCGCCTGCGAGCCATCCCGCCGGAGGAAGAACTCGAACGCTCCGAGTTCACCCCCATGCCCATCCCCGAGGAGGCGCTAAGGAAGGAGCAGGAGCGCGTCGAGCGGATGCTGAAGGCACGGGAGACACGCCGGTAGGATGTTTCACGCGGACCATGCGCCGCCCCGCGTCCATGCAGAGTATCAGGGAAACAAAGCAAAGCCGGATTTCGATGGAAACATTCTGAAAGGACACCTGACGTCGCGGACGGCGTTGAGACTTGCGCCGGAGTGGACCGATCTTCATTGCGAGGAACTCGAAGGGCCCGCACCCGTCACCACCAACGGAAGAGGTTCCTCGGGAACCAGCCGGTGGGTTCGGGCGCGCCGTGCAGGTCGTTCTGCAACTGCTGGAGGGCCTTGTTGACCACGGGGAAGGCTTCGCGGCGGGTTTCCGGGTTCTGCAGGGTGCCGGTCACGTGAATGAGCATGATCTGCTGGCTGGCGCCGCCGACGAGCTGGCGGAGCATCGGCACGTCGAACTCGCCGCGGCCGACGATGGCATGGAACGCCATGCGCACGTTCTGCTGGAAGTCCATCTCGCCCTTGCCCAGCAGGCTGATGGCGTCGCCGCTGAAGTCGATCTGGTCGAAGTAGATGTGCTGCCCTTCCACGCGGAACCGGATGTCGCTCCGGCTGAAGGCGCTGCGGTCGGGCGGGCGGACGCTGAGGATTTTCAGCAGGGCGATCATCAGGGGCAGCTCGTACACGTCGGCGCCGTCGAGGTGGATGGCGCCGTGGCCGACCATGGCGTTCGTGCTCGGCCCCGCGCCGCGAAGGTCGAGCGTGGCGTCCACTTTCCCCTGGAGGGTGTGCTCGCCGGTGAGGACCTCCTGGGCGCCGCGGGCGAGGTCGGCCCGGCTGAGCGTGGCGTGCAGCCCCCATCGCGGCACCGGGCCGAGCGTGACCCAGGCGTCGCCGTGCACCACCCCGCCGAACAGCGCGGCGGAGACGGGGCGCGCCCGCACCGAACTGCGCTCCTCGGCCGCGCGCCGCCGTTCGACCCACGAGCCGAGCAGCACCTGCTGGTCGTCGATCCACACCGGTCCGGTCACCTGGGTGAACTGGAAGTCCTTGTAGGTGAGCGAATCGACGTCGAGTTCGCCGGCGGCGGTCATGCGGGTCCCGTCGTAGCGTCCGGCCAGGGTCAGGCCGCCGTGCAGGTTTTCCAGCTTCACGCCGCAGTCGATGCTCGCCTGGTGGAAGCCCAAGCGCAGGTCCCACGCGGCCTGCATCCGATCGTCGGCTCGGGTGCCCCCTTCCAGGTCGACCGAACCGCGCAGGTTGAACAGGCCGGTGGGGTTCAGCCCGGCCAGCGACTTCCTCAACCCGCCGGGCAGCGCCTGCACCAATTCGCGGTCGAACCGCAGCCGGTCGACCGAGAGGCCGCTCAGGCGCAGCAGCCAGCGGCCGTCGGGCAGGATTTCGCAGTCGCCGGCCGTGCTGATGCGGACGGTCCCGTGCTGGGCCTCGAGCCGGTCGAACGAGACGTGCCCGTCGCGGTAGACGATCTCGCCTTGGAGCTTTTCCAGGCGGTAGGGAAACCGTACGGGGTGGATGGAGGCGGTTTCGGCCCGAGGGCGGACGCGCGTCGACAGGCTCATGCGCCCCTGCTGGTCCAGGTATCGGATTTCGGCGGCCAGGTCGACCACGCCGCGGGGCCGGAGGTCCTCCCACAGGGTTTGCACGTTGGGCGGCAGCGCGTCGCGCAGCTCGGTTTCGAGGGGAACGTCGGTCGCGTGGAGGGCCAGCCGGAACTCGCGGCCCTCCGCCCGCGGCTCGAAGTGCCCGTGGCCCACCACCCGCCCCGTGTCGTTGCGGCCCTCCAGATCGCGGAACTGCCAGCGGCCGTCGCGCATTTCGAGGGTGCCTCGGATATCGCGCACGGGGTAGGGAAACTTGTCGAACCGCAGGGCGCAGCGGTTGAGTTCCACGACCAGGTGCTGCTCGATGGGGGCTTCCGCCCGCTCGCGCCACATCCGGTAGTCGACGCGAATCGTGCCGCGCGGCTGCAGCGAACGCACGACGTCCCGGCTTTCGCCCGGCAGGGCCGCCAGCAGCTTCTCGTCGAGGGGGATGGCACTGCTCTGCACGCGAAGCCAGCCGTGCGGCCCTCCCAGCACGTCGGCAATTTCGGCGTCGATGCGCACCGGTTCGTTGCCGCTGTACGCCCGAACGTTCACCTGGACCCGGCCGTCGGCCAACTGCACGGTGCCCACCCCCTGCTCCAGCCGGTAGGGAAACCGGTGGTGGGTGAACGAAACGTCGAGCAAGCGCGCCTGGACGTTCGGGATCCAGTCGCGGCCGTCGAAGACGAGTTCCGCGTCCACGTCAATTCGGCCGGCCGGCCGGTAGCGGTGCCAGTGCTCGCCGGCCGGTTCGGGCATGGCTTCGATCAGGGAGCGGCTCAAGGCCAACCGGCGAATCTCGGCGGTCAGCCGCAGGGGGGCGTGGCTGCCGAACCCGCCGCGGCACGCGACGCGCAGCGTGGCCTCGTTCGCCCGGGCCGTCAAGTCGTCCATGGCAAACCCGTCCTCGTTGAGGCGGAAGCTTGCCCGGGCGTCGGTCAGCGGATACGGCAGGCGGCGGTCGTCGATCCGCCCGTGGCGGAGCCGGCCGGAGACGGCGAACCGGCCGAGTTCGGGGTCGCCGGGGTTACGGTGAGCGCGAAACGTCAGGCTTACCTGGCCCCGCACGTCGTCGACGGCGTGCAGGTGGGTGGCGACGGGTTCGGGCAGGGCGTCGCGGAGCTGCGGCGAGAGGGTGAGTCCCTCGACCACGCCCCCCATGTCCCACGTCTCCTGGTGCGAATCGATCGATCCCTTCACGGCCATGCTCTGGAAATGATCGCCGCCCAGGGTCCCTTCAAACCGTCGGGCGCGGGAGCCGGAGGCCGCGTGGGCCTCGGGCGGATGAACGACCATGCTCACGTCGCGGAGCGTGAGCGTGCCGGACGGATTGCGCAAGGGATCGAACAGCTCGACGGTGCCGCCCTCGATGCGGACCTCCGGCGGATCGTCGCTCATCCGGGGAAGCGGCAGGAGTTTCGCCGCGCTGTAGGAGCCATCGGGCCGGCGCGTCACCCGGAGCACCGGCCGGCGCACCAACAGGTATTGCACCTTCAGGTCGCCGGCCAGCAGGTGGCGCACGTCGGTTTCGCACACCAGGGTCATTTCGTCGACGGCCAGCAGTTCGGCGTGCGGCCCTTCGGCGCCCGGCTCGATGATCTGCAGCCGCCGCACGCGAATTCCCTCGCCTTCGACGATGTGGGCCGACCCGACGCGTATCCGCAGCCCCGGATAATGCGATGCCAGGGTCGCTTCGACCCGCCGCCGCACCTCGTCGTGCCGGCTCTGGTAGAAGTGCAGCGCGACCACCGCCGCGCCGATCACGCCGATCAGCCCGCCCCACTTGCAGCAGAACCAGCAGAAATTGATCAGCCGGACGAGAATGGTTACCGAGCCTCCTGCTGCGGTTGTGTTTCCGGTGCGGTGGGGAATATGGCTCCCGCCGCGAGAACCACCAGGGCCAACATGGCCGGTTCGCGATAGCGGATGGAACTGACGAATACCATGTGAAGCGCCGTGAAGTACACGGCCGGCAGCCAGCACAACCTATACGGCCAGCCGAGGTGAAACGTTCGCCGCGCCCCGGCCAGGGCCAGGATGATGACGGGCACGTAGGTGCCGGCCACCACGATTCGGACCGGCCAGGCCGACAGTTCCGGCTCGTTCGGCCACAGGTTCCACATGCGGACGAACTTCACGGCGGCCAGGCGGGCCACCCGGCCGGGGTGCCGCCGCGCCCACGCGAGGGCCTCGCGGCGCATGCGGCGGTCGAGCCGCACCTCGAACGGCGTCTCGGCGTGGGCGTTGCGTGGCCGTTCGGCGGCCACGAAGCGGGGGACGAAGGTCATGTCGCTCGCCCCAGTGGCGTGCGGACTGAGGCCGTCGTACAGGCTGGCGCCCACCTGGAGCGTCGTGGGCACGAAATGCCCCGTGGCATACCAATTGCGCGCCCACCAGGGCAACAGGACCACCAGCATGGCCGCCAGGACGGCCAAGCCCACCGCGGGCTCGTTTTGCGCCGGCCGGTGGACGGCCGTTTCCCCGTTAGCCGCCGTAGCATCGCGGCCGCCGCGCAGCCACCCTATCACCCACACCAGCGCCACGACGCAGGGTGTAAACAACAGCCAGCTTGGGCGCACCAGCACGGCGGCCCCGGCGGCCGCCCCGGCCCCGAGGGCAAACCATATCGCGCGGCGCCGCCCAATCGACCGCCACGCGGCGCCCCACGCGCCGATTTGCAGCAGCATCAGCGCGGCAAAGGGCGTTTCGGTGAGCACCATCGCGCTGGTGGCCACCGCGCTCGGATACACCGCCGCGGCCAACCCGGCGGCCAGGGCCGCGCGGGGCCCGAACAATTGCCGGGCCAGGGTCCAGACGGCCCCGGCCGCCAGGGCTCCGAGGACCGCCCCCTGGGCCCGGGCCCAGAAGATCGGCGGTTCGTCGCCGCCGGCGAGAAACAGCGGGGCCAGCAACACCGGGTAGCCCGGCGTGCGAAACACCCGGGCGTCGTAGCCCTCGGCCGGGTAGCGGTAGGGTTCGGCCCGGGCAACCGCCCGGGCGAGATGCCAGTAGGTTTCGCTATCGCCGAAGAAGAACCGGCCTTCCGTCCGATGGTGCCACAGCGCAGCGGCCCCCATTCGCGCGGCCAGCGCGACGAGGAGAATCCATCCGACTTGCCGCCATGCGTGCCGGTCCATATAACCGGGCGTGAGTGTTTTCCGGGAATCGCCCCCCGATCGCGGGGCGGCGGCCAATAATGCGTACCAAGCTGCCCTTTGCGCCGCGAAAAGAGGCTGGTCCCCCCCTCGCATCGCAGAACCTTCCCGCCGGGGCCGGCGCATACCTTGCCTAACGGGTGGAGCGGGCATCGGATAGTACTCGGCGCGACCCTCGGAGTCAAGGGAGCTTCCGGCCAGGCGCGCTGGTAATTTGGGTAGCCTGCGGCGCAACCGGCACAACCCGGATTATTCGCGACGATGTAGGGTGGTGACAAGCAAGTCAAGACTCTGGTGGGACTTCGGTCGCTCGGCCCGGTTTCCTTCCGGCTCACGACGTGCAAACCAGCCAAGCGTGGCTTGCGCAGTCCCACCAACGACTTACGCGACCTTGTCCCACCCTACATGAATAATCCGGCATAACCGGTTCCACCGGCCGGGGCCGGTTTGCCCCGCGCCCATTTGCGAGGTACGCTTGCATGGCTTCACGTCTCGGGCACCGAGTGGCCGCCGCGTGCGGTGCGCGTCGGGCTCCGGCAGCAGCCCCCTTGAGCACCCACTCCCGCGTTATAAAGGAGCAAGCGGATGACGTCGCAGGTTCTGGAATCGGCCGACGGCACGTTTGTCGATCGCCGCAGCGATTCGATGCCGGGTTCGGCCCCCGCGCGCGAGCGCCGCCAGTTTGCCAACAGCCACGAGGAGCTTTCGCCCGATGCGGCCGAACTCGCCCAAGCGATCGACGGCTACAAGCTGCGCCACCGCCGGCGCTTCATCACGTACGAGGAGATGCTCGGGGTGATCCAATCGTTGGGCTATCACAAGTAGCTACGCCCGGCTTCGCCACAGCGGTTCGGTCAGTTCCTCGGCGGTCACCACACCGAGCGTCTCGCCCTCGCCGCCCACCACCTTGGCCAGGCCGTGACCGCCGCTTCGCATGCGCATCAGCGCGCCGAGGTGAGAGATGGTGTCGGGGATTTCCATCAGCGGGTGCGGCGGCGCCGGCTCCGGCGAAGGATCGAGCGCCAGATCGATGGTGCGGTAGTACCCAATCAGTTCCCCCGGTTTCTCGACCGATTCGACGGGCACCACGGCCAGGCGGTAGCGGCGGGCAAGCCGGAGCACGTCGTCCTTCGACATGTCGGCCTTCGCCCGCGGCACGCCCGCCACCGGCACGGCGTAGCGCCACACGGGCACGTTGGCCACGGCGAAGATGCCCTGGGCGAGTTGGCGCTGGGAGGGGTGAAGGATTCCGGCGGCGTGGCCTTCCTCGAGGATGCGGCGCAGTTCGCGGCGGGCGAGTTTCAGTCGCACTTCCTGCGGCGCCTCGCGGAGGAAGCGGGCCAGCAGATGATTGAACACCCACAGCAGGGCGGCCACGGGGAAGAACAGCACGGTGGCCGCCAGGAACAGCGGCCCCCCGAGCCGCAGCAGCCGGTTTGGCGCGTTCAGGAACAGGTGCTTCGGCAGCAACTCGGCATAGACGAACAGGACCGGGGCCAGGGCCATCGGCGCGATCAATTCGGCGGCATACCCCGGCCCGGGGAAGAGGGCCTGCGCGCCCAGCACGATGGCCAGCGAGGTCAGGTAGTTGGCCGCGTTGTTGCCCACCAGGGTGGTGGCCACGAAGAGCGAGGGATTGTTCATCAACCACAGCAGCAGCCGAGCCACCAGGTCGCCGGAACGCGCGTCGAGCACCACGCGCAGCCGTGTGGCGCGGTAAAAGCCGGTTTCCGACCCGCTGAAGAAGGCGCTCAGAAAGAGCCCCACCGCAAACAGGATGATCGCCGCGGTCATGGCTCCGCCTCCTCGTCCTCGCCCAGCAGTCGCAACTCCACCAGCGACGGGCCGTGGGCCGACACCTCCAACACCCGCAGCAAGAACGGCCCCCAGCGGCACGTATCGCCGGGTTCCGCAATCCGCCCCAGCGACTCTTGGATAGCGCCGGCCACGGTCATGCTCTTGCCGGGGGGGCGCGGCAGGCCGAAGTGCCGCACCAGCCGCCGCAGACTGGTGATGCCGCTCACTTGCCACACGCCCTCGGCCATTTTGCGGATCGGGGGGCGCCGCAGCAACCGCTCCGTCCGGCTGGCCGTGTGGCTGAACACCGTATCGAACACGTCGTCGAGGGTGAGCACGCCGATGCTCTCGCCGTGTTCGTTCACCACAACCACCACCTCTTGCTGCCGGCGGCGCATGGTCTCCAGCGCGTCGGCCACCGTGGCACACCAGGGAACGTAAGCGACCGGCCGGGCGTGCCGTTCCAGGTGCGTCGCCGGGACGCTCGACATGCGGCGAATCGCCGCGGCGCCGGCCACCTCGTCGGTGTCGGGCTCGGTGACCAGCAGGTAGCCGCTGGGGGTCATGCGTCCCTGCAGGTCGTCGAGCGAGACCGGCGGGCGAAAGGTGCGGCACTGGGTGCGCGGGCGCATCATCTCGTCCACCCGAATGTCCGACAGCAGCACCAGGCTTTGCAGCACCTGCTGCTCCTGGGCGAGCAGGGCGGCGTCGGCCGTGGAAAGCTCGACGGCCCGCTCCAGGTCGCCCAGCCGCAGGTACGGCTCCGGTTCGAAGCCGGGCCAGACCAGCCGCTGCGAAAGCAGGTTCGCCACGCGCAGCACGGGCATGACCGGGTCCAACGCTCGCACCATGACGCTCATCGGCACGGCGGCCCAGGCGGCCAGGCCCGCCGGCTGCAAGACGGCGAGGCTTTTCGGGAGCATCTCGCCCAGGGCGATGATGCCCAGCAGCGCGGCAACGGCCAGCGCGCCGGCCTCGGTCGTGTGCCCGGCGCGCTCCAGCCGCAGGCTCAAGATGGAGGCGATGGTGAAATAGGCGACGTTCG
>SKJM01000717.1 GCA_007122045.1 Planctomycetales bacterium
CCCACGAGCCCCCGCAACCTCCCCCGCCACCGCCGCCGATCGACGAGATCGACTAAGGCCGTGCAAAACAATAAGCTACCGCGGCGCGAGGCGTGGGATAGGCTTCCAGCCTGTCGATTTCCGCTGACAGGCTGGCGGCCTATCCCACACTTGGCGCCGTGGTAGTTCTCTATTGTTTTGCTCGGCGTAAGGCGGCGGAAAGACACCGTGCCCAACGTTTCGGCCACGACGATTATTCGCGCGCTGCGTTAGATCGATGCCGCCCTCCCACTATGGGTCTTCCGCTTCTACGCCCTCGATCATTTCCACTTCCATCCGCTGGCCCCCCGTCTTCGGACTGGTTCTAAGTGTTCCCCTCACAATGACCCGCCTGTCCAACAGGCTCTTCACATCGTCTTCGTCGGGCTCGGCATATTCGCAGGTCAAGTCGGGGACCGACTCAGGGCGTTCCCTGAGAACAAACGTGTTCGTGTCCAGGTCCACTTCGCGAATGACGCCGTCTACCGACGTGACCTGCTCTGCGGCAGTAATGCGAAGGATCGCATCCCGGAGCCGGGTCCGAGCGTCACGTGTAATGCGATAGCTGTTTTGCGCGCCCATCGCCCGTCCACTCAAAGTGATAGCCTCCAATCCGCCTCGCTGCGAAGGAGCCATCCTTTGAATGGCGCTTAGGACCGTGTGACGCAGCCCTTCCGGGATATCTTCTGCAGCGGCGCTTCCTGCGGCAAATGCAAAGCCTTGCTTTAGCAGTTTCATAACCTCATCGAAGGTTGCTCGTTCGTCCGTCTCCAGCAACGCATCGCCCAGGGAAGGCGGTTCACCGAGATACACCTTCACGGTGCCGTGGCCCAAGCCGGCCAGAGACAGGTTACACAATTGCTCGATCCACCGGCCGCGCCGACCGGCGGTGCGCGGAGGACGTCCGGTCGAATCGATGCCTTCTGTCACCGCCTGAAGTCCGCGAAGCACTGCGTCGACCGTGCGCGTCACAAGGCTCGCTGGAACAGCCCCCAGTTCGATGTTGCGCCCCTCAAGGCCCATCACCAGTTCAGCCTGTGCTTCGGCGACCGCTTGAAGACCAAGATACGCATCGATTTCTGAACGCAAGTTATGGATCATCTCCACGTAACTGTCAGCCATTAAGAGAAAGCGACTCTCATTCGCCGGTCGAACGCCATCACGAATCGCCTTCAGGGCGTCCTCAACTCGTTGCAGTTGACCTCGCACGAATGCCAGTTCTTCATCGCTTTGAATCATCACACAATCCTCACAATCCCTTTTTGAAGCCCGAGGGGAAACCCAAAGCGTTCGTTCCATTTCGGGTTCACCTGAATGAAGAAATCGGTCCAACGGGCGTATTCAGGCGACCCGTGCCGGACGGGAAACACGTCAAAGCCGAACCTGCGTCTTACCTGTCTCTTGGACATGAGGTTGTATTCGAACGGTTGAAGGTCGGCGGCCATATCCCAACCGGGCGGCATTACGAGAATGATGTCGATGTCGTCTGGCTCATCCACCTTTTTCATGACGAAGCTTCCGTCTATGATGACCTCCGCCTTCCACCCGGCTTGCCTGACTTCGCCCAGGTACTCCTTCAGCTTTCGAAGGAGAGCAGGGCGGCAGTCGGAACGCTGAAATACCCCGTACAGCCGTTCGACCTCCTCGATCGTTGCAGTGTGAACGCCTGGCGGGAGATGCCCGTACTCGTCGGTCTCGGGTAGGGGTACTCTTGCCATGATATCTCGCGACCTGTGTGGTTCAACAACCGAAACTCGATCAGACCCGGACCTTGACACCCCCTGGGGGACCTGTTCGGCCGACGACCGATCTTGTAGCGGCCCGAGGGCAAGACTTCACGCAGCCCACCCGGAACCGTGTTTATCATACAGGATCGGTGGGCTAACGTCAAGGACCGATCGCGGCCGTCACCGCCTATAATGCCCGTCCAACCGCCGCGCCACGCGCTGCACGGCCGGGTCGGAATCTTCGCGGGCCATTTGGCGAATGCGGGCGTGCAGCGCGGGGTCGGCCGTGGTGGCCATCAGCCCGATGGCCGTCCGCCGAACCCGGGCGTCGGGGTCGCGGCTGAGCCATAACAGCCACGGCACCGGGTCGATGCTGGTCAGCTTCGGCAGGGTGCGGGCCAGCTCGATGCGCACGTCGGGGGCGGGGTCGAACAGCCGCCGGGCCAGCTCGAGGTGGACGTCGGTGAAGCCGCGGCGGCGCAGCGCGCCTTCCGCCCGACCGGCAACCGTCGCATCGGCCGCGTGAACCCATCGCATGAGCACGTCGGTTTCCATCGCGTCGAACTCACCGTCGGGCGCCGGCTCGCCCGCCGCGGCATCGGCGATGCCCGCCGGCAGTTCCGGCGGTCGGGGGGCGAGGGGGAGCGATTCCGTTGCCGACAACGGCCGCACGCCGTCGGGCAGCAACGGACCGCCGGGCGTAACCATGAGGGGTGCCGGCTCGCCATTCTCCGAACAGGGTACCGGCTCGGCGGCGCGACGGCGCCCTTCGGCCGTCCTCTTGCCGGCCGGTTCCCTTGCAAGGCCGGGCAACGGCAGGGTCTCCATCGGCAGGCCCCCGCCCGGCAGGGACCGCACCACGGACGGCATCTCGGGCGTTTCCAGCGGTGGATGGCCGGGGTCCGGCGGGGCGCCGTCGAAGGCGCCCTCGTGCTCGAAAGGGGTCCTGCCCGCGGAAACCGCCGCCAGAGAGGCCGCCGCCCGATTGGAAGCCGCGTAGTCGAATACGCGGTCGCAGTGGGCGATCACTTCAATCCGGTCGGGGCCGTGGGAGTCGGGCAGCCAGCGGAGGACCTCGGTGGCCAGATCGGCCGCGTCGCGGCGGGCGGCCGGCCCGAACTGCTCGGCGCCCTCGGCCAGCGCTTCGGCCAGTACCGCCAGGTTCCGAGTGACGGCCGGGGCGGTCAGTCCCTCCCAGCGTTCCAGTTCGGCCCAAAGGGCCTGGCGCGCCGCGGTGGCGGTTACTTCCCGCTTTGAGCCCAGCGCGTCGACCAGTGCCCGAATGCCCGGCCTGCCGAGCTGCGCCATCTGCGAGGCAAGGGCCTCTGCCCGGCCTGCCGGCGCATCGTCGAGTTGCCGGCGCCAGCGGTTGGCGGCCAGGCCGGCGAACGGCCCGCGAAGCGACCATGCCAGCATTGCCAGCATTGCCATGGCTGCCAGCACCAGCATTGGGCTGCGGAAGGGGCGCACGGCTCGGAATCCTGCAAGGTGTTGAAGTAACCGTTTCCAGGACGATTCTCGGCATTTGCGGCGTGTTCCACAAGACCGCTTTTGGGGCGTGCATACTTTGACTGACCTGAACACCCTTCCCAAGCCGAAGAAACCATAGCACCGGCACAACCGGCGGCACGAAACGAGCAATGGGGGGCTCTCATGACGACGTTGCATCAATCGGGTGCCTACGGGCACTGTTGGTCGTATTCCTGGCCGGGCGCGGTTCGCCGGTACGTGATCCTGGCCGCGATCGGGGCAAGCTGCTTGCTTGGGGGCTTGGGGTCAGCCCGGGCAGACTCGTTCCTCCGGCGGCAGCCCGACCCCCGCGCGGCCACCACCAGCGAGGCCGCCCGCCGCGACGCCATCGCCTCGATTCCGTTCGAGCACCTCGACCGTGACGGCCGCGCCAAGGTGACCGAGGTGCTGCACGACGCGGCGGCGTTTCGGCGTCTACCGACCCAAGTGATCGATTGCGATCCCCACCTGTTCCTCTTCCTGGTGCGGCATCCCGACGTGGCGGTCAATATCTGGCAGGTCCTCGAGATTTCCAACCTGGAACTCCGCCAGATCGATTCCAACCGATTCGAACTGAAGGAACCGACCGGTACGCGACTCCAGGCCGAGTTCCTGTACCAAAATCCGGAAATCCACGTGGTCTACGGCGAGGGCGTGTACGTCGGGCCGATCATGGGCCGGCCGGTCCACGGGCGATTTCTGCTGGTCCTGCGCACCGGCTACGTGCACGAGACCAACGGGCGCCACTACGTGACCGCCCGCCTCGATAGCTTCGTGCAAATGCATGACCGCGCGCCGGAGTTGATCACGAAGCTGCTGCAACCCCTGGCGGGCAGGACGGCCGATTTCAACTTCACCCAGATCGTCGCGTTCGCCGGCAGTCTGTCGCGCACCGCCGAAGTGAACCACCGCGGCGTGCAGCGGCTGGCCGGCCAGCTTGCCGGTGTGCAGCCTGAACTGCGCGTCAAGCTTGCCGAACTGGCGGCCGACATCGCGAGGAACACGCACGGGCAATCGGCGTCGAACGTCACGGGAACCTCGGTGCTGACCAGTCACGAATCTGCACATTGAAGCAGCGCGCGTGGCGCCAGCCGCTCGCCTCGCCGCGGGAGGGACACGCGAGCGTCCGCCAATCGGCCGGCGCGAATGAGCCGGCTACCGGCGGACCGGGGGCATTCCTGGCGCTGGTAGTCATCCGGGCGAAATTTCTTGCTTGCCCGGCCGGGCAATCGGGCGCGTGCGGCGTTCGGGCGCCGGGAGTTTGGGCCTTCGGATGCCCGAAGGACATACCCCCCCAATCTAAGCGCCAGTTAATTCCGCAAATTCTTATTGGCCCTGCCAGCCCAAAACGGGCCCGGGCGGACGTCCCAGCTTGTAAACGAGTCTCCGGCTTATTACACTTGGGTCATCTACGCTACCGTTGCCGGCGCGCGGATCAGTTGGCCGCGTGAAACGCCGGAATGAATCGCCCAACGCCGATTATCAGCAAGGGTCACGTCTACTGCGGGGAGGAAAAAGCCATGTGGAGTACGCTTCCGAGAACTGCTGCGCGCTGCCGGCCCCGTCGGCACGAACCATCCAGTCGCAATCTCCTGTATCATCGCCGGCTTCTGTTCGAGCCGCTGGAAGACCGGCGCGTGCTGTCGATCATCGGGCCGCAGGTCGACCTGTTCGGCGCCTCCCCCGCCCTGTTTGTGGAGAACCAGGGCCAGTGGGCTGACGAACAGGTCCGATTCCTGCACCAGGGCGACGGCGCCAACGTGGCGATGACCGAAGCCGGCATGGTATTCGAGGTGTTCCGGCGCGAACTGGTCGAAGGCGCCGAAGCGGAACAGCCCGAATCGGCGATACCGGAGGCCGCCCCACGGCCGGACGACCATCGTACCGAAACGCTGCAGTTCTCGGTCGGCTTTGTAGACGCCGCTATGGTGGCGCCCGCCGGCCGGGAGCCGTCGCCGGCCCAATTCAACTACCTGCTCGGTCCGCAAGACGCCTGGCGCACCGAGGTGCCCGCCTACGAGATGGTGGCGTTCGAGGGGCTGTACGAGGGCATCGACCTGCACGCCCGCGGCCTGCGCAGCAGCCTGAAATACGAGTTCCACGTCGCCCCAGGGGCCGACTGGGCGCAAATTGCCGTGCGTTACGACGGCATCGCGGGCCTGTCGCTCGCCGGCGACGGTTCACTGGCGGTCGACCTCGGCAGCGATTGGGGAGAGCTGACCGATGACGCGCCGTACATTTACCAGGTGATCGACGGGCAGGAGGTCGAGGTCGCCGGCCGGTTCGAGCTGGTCGATTCGCTCACGTACAGCTTCGTCATCAGTGGCGACTATGACGCCGCCGAGCCGCTGATCGTCGACCCGGACCTCGCGTGGCTCACCTTCCTGGGCGGGAGCGGAGACGAGGCAGGCAACGGTATTGCGCTGGACGATTTCGGCAACGTTTTCGTGGCGGGGTATTCCACTACATCCGGCCTGGCCACGCCGGACGCCTATCAAACCCCGCACGACGGCTCGATGAACGCCTTTGTGGCCAAGCTCGATCCGGGCGGCAGCAGCCTTGTGTACTTCACCTACCTGGGCGGAAGCGGCAATGACAGGGCTCGCGCCGTCGCGGTCGACGGCTCGGGCAATGCCTACCTGACCGGGGTCGCGCGGTCGGACGACCTGGCCACGCCGGGGGCCCACCAGGAATTGCGCGGCGAGGGCGAACGCGACGCTTTCGTGGCGAAGCTAGACCCCAGCGGCAGTAGCCTTCTGTACTTCACCTACCTCGGCGGAGACGGATATGAGGAGGGTCGCGCCCTTGCAGTGGACGGTGCGGGCCATGCCTACGTGACGGGGACTGCCCAGTCGGACGGCCTGGCCACCGCCGGGGCCTACCGGGAAGCGCGCGCCGGCGGCGACGGCGACGCGTTCGTGGCCAAGCTCGACCCCGGCGGCAGCCTCGTGTACTTTACCTATCTGGGCGGAAGCGGCGTCGACGATGGACACGGCATTGCAATCGACCCCTCCGGCAACGCTTACGTGACGGGATACACCACTTCGACCAGCGGCCTGGCCACGCCCGGGGCCTACCAGCAAACGCACCAAGGCTTGTACGACGCCTTCGTGGCCAAGCTCGATCCCAACGGCGGCAGCCTTTTGTACTTCACCTACTTGGGCGGAAGCGGCAACGACTACGGTTACGGCCTCGCGGTGGACGCGCTGGGCAATGCCTACGTTACGGGAGCAACCTGGTCCGACAACCTGGGCACCGAAGGCGCCTACCAAGGGTTCCACGGCGGCGGCGCCGACGCTTTCGTGGCCAAGCTCGACCCCACCGGCGGGGACCTTCTCTATTGGACCTACCTGGGCGGCAACGGGCATGACCATGGCAACGGAATCGTGGTGGATGCCTCCGGGAACGTCCACCTGACGGGGGCCACGGCGTCGGACAATCTGGCCAGCAACGGTGCCAATCAAGCCACGCGCGGCGGCGGCGCCCGCGATGCCTTTGTGGCGAAACTCGACCCAGACGGCCACGACCTCTTGTACTTCACCTACCTGGGCGGAAGCGGAGCCGATTACGGCCAGGGCATCGCGGTGGACGCCTCGGGCAACGCCTATGTGACCGGAAGGACGCAATCGACCACGTTGGCCAACCCCGCGGTCCAGCACGGAACACACGGCGGCTCGGACGATGTCTTCGTCGCCAAGCTCGCTTACCCCTCGAACAACGACCCGGTCGAGCCAGCATGGCAACCGACCGGTTACGAGCAGTACTTGCTGGAATTGATCAACCGGGGCCGGCTCGACCCCTCCGCCGAGGCGGCACGGTACGGGATCGACCTGAACGAGGGTCTTCAGCCGGGAACCATCTCGACGGCGCCGAAGCAACCGCTGGCGTTCTCGCCCTACCTGATCGCCGCGGCACGCAACCACAGCGAGTGGATGCTGGGGGCCGACACCTTCAGCCACACGGGCGAAGGGGGCTCTTCGCCGGGCGACCGGATGCAGGCCGCCGGATACCTGTTCGTGCCGCCTTGGGCCTGGGGCGAGAACATCGCCTGGCAGGGTACGTCCGGCACCGTCGACCCAACCCAATTCACCGCCGACATCCACGCAGGACTATACGGCAGCCCCGATCATCGCGCCAACCAAATGGACGACGCGTTTCGAGAGGTCGGCGTCGGCCTGGCCGAGGGCCCCTTCACGCCGGGCGATACGACGTCGAACGCCCTGATCGCCACCGAGAAATTCGCTCACTCCGGAACCGCCGTATTCCTCACCGGCGTGGTCTACGACGACACGCTGGTCCTGCCCGACCAGTTCTACACGCCCGGCGAGGGCCTTGCCGGCGTCGCGATCGAAGCGGTCCGGGATGCCGACGGCCAGGTTTTTTTCACCGAAACCTGGGCTTCCGGCGGATATACGCTGCCGATGCCGAGCGGAACGTATACGGTTACCGCGACGGGCGGCGCGCTCGGCAATCCGATAGTCTATCATGATGTCATCATCGACACGCAGAATGTGAAGTTGGACTTCGTCCTGGAGGCCAATCTGATTCCGGCCATCGGGGCGCTCACCGTTGCTCCCGAGACAATAACGCGGCCCGGCGAGGTGACCCTGACCGCCGAGGACGTGTTCGACCCGGACGGCGAGGTGGTGCGCGTGGAGTTCTACCGGGACGACGAGTGGCTGGGCGTTGACGAGGACGGCGCGGACGGATGGACGTGGACCGTTACCACGGCCGACTGGACGTTGGGCGAGCACACCTTGACCGCCCGCGCTCAGGATAACGACGGGGCATGGAGCGCATGGGCCGAAACGACGGTTACGGTGGAGAACGCCGAGCCGGTCGTCGCCGCCCTGACGGCCGACCCCGACCCGGTGTCCCGCGGCGATGAACTGACGCTCACCGCCGAAGGCGTGTTTGACCCGGACGGCGAAGTCGTGCTTGTTGAGTTCTACCACGGCGACGAACGGCTGGGCGCCGATGAGGATGGCGAGGACGGATGGACGTGGACTGTTACCACGACCGATTGGACATTGGGCGAGCACACCTTGACCGTCCGCGCCCGGGATAACGACGGCGCATGGAGCAGATCGGC
>SKJM01000129.1 GCA_007122045.1 Planctomycetales bacterium
CTCGTACGCCGTCTGGTAGCACGCTACGGCAACAGCCGTCGCCACGGCCAGGGCGCCGAAGGCGGCCGCGCGCGGCGCCTGCTTGGGAGGGTCGCCCATCAGCCCCACGGCTAGCAACAGCCACAGCGTGCCCATCACCCCGGGAAACGCCAGCGCGCCGGCCGCCAGCAAATGGACCAGCAGCACGGCCACGCCGAGGGCCGGCAGCGCCGGCGGCAGGCGGCCGTCGCGCACCCAGGGCAACAGCAGGGCGACCGCCGCCGCGGCGCACGGCAGGCCCACTACAATGGGCACCAGGCCCGGCGGTGCCCAACTCAACAGCCCCAGGGGAACGGCCAGCAGGAAGCCGGCGCCTCCGCCGGCCAGCGCAAAGGGGGCCGCATCGCCGGAGGCCGCTTCCTGACGCTCCGCCGCGGGCGGTGCCCGCCAAGTGCGGCCGCGCCGGAAGAAGGCCCCCAGCGCCAGCAACAGGGCCACGGCCGCGGGCGTGCCGGCCGTGGCCCAAATTTCCAGCAGGAAGTTGTGCGGGTCGGCCACCTCTTCGCTGGCCTCGGGGAGCTTGTACCGGGTGTACTCGAACTGGTAGTTGCCCGGTCCGAAGCCCAGCAGCGGCCGGTCGGCGATCATCTGCGCGGTCGATTGCCAGTACTGCATCCGGTAGCCGAGCGACCGGGCGGCGCCGGTAGCCACTTTGCGGTCGAGCCCGCCGCTGGCCAGCGCGAGCCCCAGGGCGACCGCCAACACGGCCGCGGCGGCCAGGGGCAGCTTCCAGGGCAGTCGCATTTCCGGGCGACGTTGCCACCCGAACCAGCCCAGCAGGGCCAGCCCCAAGAGGGAAGCCGCGTAGGCGCTGCGTCCCTTGGTGAGCACGAGGCATGCCGCCACGGGCGCCGCACAGAGCAGCGCGGGAAGCATATGCCTGCGCCCGGTTCCGCCCAGAAAGGCCACGCCGAACAGCACAACAAGCCATGGGGCCAGAAAGCCGGCCAGCGAATTCGTCAGCGCGAACGTGGCGATGGGCTCCGTCCCTTGCAGGCGGTCCTCGAACAGCATCGCCTGCGGCGTGCCGGGTTCGAACCCCAGCCCGGCGTCGCGCAGCGCCTGCGCCGGGTCGGCCGCGTAGGCTGCCCGCATCGCCGGCATCTCGAACGCATACTGGTACAACCCGTACCCGGCCAGCCCCACCGCCAGCGCCGCCATGACGGCCAGGACCGCGCGGGCCTCCCGCCGGGTGGCGATAAGCTGCCGGGCCAGCAGGAAGCACAGCCCCATGCCGATCCATTCCCACGTGATGTTCACCGCCGGCCGCGCGCTGCCGCGGAAGATAGCGACTACGCCGGCCGCGGTGTGCCAGAGCACCAGTGCGCCGACGGCCGCATCGACCCAGCCGAACCGCACCTCCCAACGCGGCCGACCAATCGCCCCGAGCAGCCAGCACACCGCCAGGGCGATCCACAGCATCACCACGGGCAGCCCATCACCAAAGACGGCCGACTCGGTGGGAAACAGCGGGCGTGCCACCAGCAGGGCCACCAGCCCGGCCAACAACCACGCCCGCGACCCGGCCCGCGGCGTGAAGAGCGAACGCCGAGCGGAGGCGGCGCCCCGCGATGAAACGTCTTTGTGCGTGCGGCCGGTTGCTTTGCGCTTACGCTTGGTCATACGTGTCTTGGCGGTGGAACCCTGCCCCCCTCACTTTCCCCAGTGTAATGCCACTGGGTTTCCCCCACAAGTCTGGCGCGCGCTCTTCCCCCTTGGGCCGTGGGGCGATACCATACAGTGGATTATCGCCGAAACCGGCGGAGCAACGCCATGCTGTACGACACCCGAACCGTCTATTCCACCGAGAGCCTCCGCGATGCCCATACCTTGCGGGATTTGCTGGCGGTGGAGGGGGTTTCCGCGGTGGTGTTTCGCGATCCGTTCGAGGGAGGCGCAACCGGCGGGGTGGCGGGCGTGACCATCCAGGTAGGCGCGGCAGACGAGGCCGTAGCCCGGCGCGTCGTGGGCCGCTTCGAGCAAAGGCGGCTCCGCGCCGCCGGCGAGGGAGGCGTCCTCGACGCCTGGCCCCGCTGCCCCGAGTGCGACGCGCCCCGCATGACCTGCTGCCCCGTATGCCAGACCGCGGGCCACCATTTCCCGGCGGCCGATCACGAGCTTGCCATCCCTCCGGAGCCCGGCGATGCGCAAGAACCGCTTGCGTGCGGGTGCGGCGGCTGCGCGGCGGGCCGACCGGGCGACACCAGTCCGCACGCCGAGACCGGCTCCGATGCCGTTCACGGCCACCCCCTGCACCCGGAAGCCCTCCCCCTGCTCACCTGCACCACCTGCGACGAGCCGTTCGTGCCGCGCTACTTGCAGCGCTGCGAGTGGTGCGGGCACGCGTTTGCCGACGGCATCGAATTCGAACTGCCGGACGATCCGAACGAACCGGTCGAGCCGCTGAATGCCCGGGTCGTTTTCGTATTCTTCGCCCTGGCCGCCGGCGCGCTGGCCATCCTGGCCTGGCTGGCGCACGTACTATGACCGACGGCCGAGCGCCCCCCTTTGGGCCGCCCCCGCCGAGTGGGGCTTCGGCGGGGGCAGCCCATTCCGGCTCGGCCGGCTCGGTGCCGCTCAGAACATGCAACTGAGCGTCAAGGTGTTCAACAGGCTGTGGTCGGCGATCCAGGAGTACTCGATGTTCCAATCGACAGCGGCTCGCCCTCCCCAGAAGGAGTACCTCGCTCCGCTGCCCAGCGTGCCGTAGTCGCTGCTGTCGGGAAGCAGAGGGGACTGGCGAAAGCGATAAAAGGTGTACCGATATCCGGTTCGCAGCGTCAGCCGGGGGGTGGCCCGAAATTGCAGGCCCACCATGGGCCGGTAGACGTTGGCCGCGTACCGGATGCGATCGGCCGCCGCTTCCAAGGGGATTATTTCCTCCCCGTCCGGCGGCACCTCTCCCATGTTCAGGTCGAGGTAGCTCCATTCGACGTCGACCGCCGCCGTGATGCGGTGCGAGACGTCGCACTGGAATCCACCGCGCAAGGCGTAGTTTTCGAACGCGTTTCGACCGGTGAGGGGCTCGCCGTCGAGCCGGGTGGTGCCGGCGCCGTACCCGTAGTCGCCCTGCAGCCCCCATCGGATGTGATGACCGAGCGGCGCGAACAGCGCCAGGCGGTGCCGCCAACTGTGCGACTCGTTGGACAAACGGGAGGTGTGGGGCATTTGCCTGCCCATGTCGAACTCGGCCGCCGTGGCGTAATGATCGTTGAACCAGGTCGCGCCGTAGCCGAGGTTGACGTTGCCGAGGATGGGGGCCGCCAGGGCGGCGCTCATCCGCGTGCCTCGCTGCGCGGGCGAGATTTCCGGGTCGCCGGAGAAACCGGTCGAGAAGTAGTTGCCCCCGAAGCCGGCGCTGATCGGCAGCCCGCCCAACGGCATGGCTACGTAGGCCCCCTGGTCGGACAGGAAGGCCCTTGTCCTTTGGGTGGCGTCGCCCGGCGTGGGTGTCAGGCTGGCCTCGCCCTTGATCGAGTCGGCCACCCAGTAGCCGAGGGCGTCGGGCCCGCAAACGGCGGCCAGTGCCGCCGGATTGCGGATGGTGGAAGCCGCCGATCCGAGGTCCCCCATGTAGGCTCCGCCGAGGATCGCCGCCCGCTCAAACGGCGTGGTAAAATACTGCTGGTCGATGGTCCGCACGAGCAGCCCGACCCGGCTGTCGCCGCCGCGGGCCGTTGTGGCCCCGGCCATTGCCAGTCCCAGCAGGACCGGCAGCGCGCACCGGCGCCCCCATTTCGTGAAAAACATAAGCCCCCCTCATTGAAAAGTCGGTTCAAACGGATGGGTGCCTGCCGCCCTGACAGGCCCCTGGGAGTTGAGCATCCGCCACCACGGCTACCCACACCTCCCTTGTATATCGTTCGGCAGGAGAGGGGTTGTGACTTTTGGGCGAGTGTTGCTTGATCTGCCGCCGGGACAAAATAGGCAATTTGCAAAACATGGGATTGAGCTTGCTGGCGGCGGGACCCGCTACGCTGTATAATTGAAGGTAGACGGCGCAACGGGGAACTGGTATCCGCTTGACCGGAACGGTAGAATTCCATGGTCACACAATTCCCGCACAAGCGGCGACGCGAATGTGCCGATAGTGTTGGTTGAAACAGTTGAAGAGGTGCGAATCGGGCCTCTCGCCTAGAATTCCGACGGAGGTGCCAACCCTTTAGCGTGAGCCGGGATCACCGAGGGCTTGTGCTGGTCGCACGCCCGATCCCCGCTCGTCTCGCAGCGACGCATCCGGTCGCAATCGGCGAGAGGTTTGATTCGCCGGCCGCCGGCCGCTCCTGAAGCGACCGGCGGCCTTTTCTATGCGCCGCTACGGCAGACGCGCCGCGTTCACCGGCCTGCGGCGCTACCGTCGACGAAACGGAACGCGCCGACCAGCTCGCGGTCGGCATCGCCCAGCCGGTCGGTCAACTCGGCCTCGACCGAGAAGGCAAAAGCCATCCGCCGCCCTTCGCGGTCGGCCACCAGGTAATACCGCCACTCGATGGGTACCTTGGCGGTGGTCTGCTCCAGCTCGGCCTCCGCGGCGCCTGAAACCGCCACGCGGTAGACCCGGTACTGGGCCTTATGGGCCCATTGGCCGGCCGATACGAACCGCTCGAACCGGTCGCCCAGCGCCTGCCGGACATCTTCGCGGAAGCGTTCGAGCGTGGGCAGCCGGTCCACCGGCACTTGGGGCAGCGGCGAGATCCGGCACTGAGCCACGACCTCGCCCTGCTCGACCAGACGGAAGACGACCAGGTCGGGCGTCTCGTGGACGTCGAACCATTTCGGGTTGTGGGTCAACCGCCAGCTTGAGTCCGCCGACTCGTAGCGGAGCCTTACCAATTCATCCCGCGGCTCGAGTGTCAGCCCATCGGGGATTTCCCGATCGAACGCATCGGGCCCGCTCTGGGGGACAATGCGGACCTGCACTTGGGCAACCACGTCGAACCCCTCGGCCACCGGGGCCGTCGCCCGAACCTCCTTCATCGCCAGGGCAAACCAGTCGATCCGCTCGGTCCGCCGATCGTACCGGTACTTGCCCATCAGTTGGACCCGGCTGGGGATGCCGTGAATCGTCGCCTCCAGGTCTCCGGTAATCTGGAACCGCGCCACCGTGTCGGTCACTTCGACCAGCTCGCATTGAACGTTGGTCTGCCCGACGGTGTCGACCTCCAGGAAGTGCGCAAGGAGGGATTTGTCGGGTTTCCAGGTTTGGCCCACTTCGAGGGGGCTGTGGGGCAGGAAACGGTCGAGCAGCAGGCTGTTGCCCAGGATGTCGAGCGTTGCCAGTTCGTCGCGTGAGAGCGGTTCCTGCGGCGAGAACAGCAGCGCCCGGTGGTCGTCGACGGAGGCGACCAGCAAGGAGCGCTCGGGGCGGAACGCCGGCTGGAGGGCATCGTCGCCCACGCGGATCGTCGCCTCGACCCGGCGGTAATCGCGAATCGATCGTGCCCGCCGGTGCGGCGCTTCGGCGACGGCGAGCGTCTTTTCCATATACTCCAAGTCCGCCGCCCCCCCCATCTTCACTCGATTTACCTTTCCTTCGTGCATTTCGAGGATGTCTCCGCCGACCTTCATATGTACGGTCACTTGATCGACGTTGCCAACTTGGCGCCCGTTGGGGAACCGAAACACGTTCGCCCCGACGTATTGGGCGTGGAGGGCGACGGCCAGCAACAGGAAACATTGAACGGACTTCATGGATTACCCCCAAATGGAAGGGTTGCAAAGGGACCGGTGATGCCCACTGCGGTAAATCGGATGCAAGCGGTTTGGAAATTGACCGGATTCCAACGGAGGGCGCGGATGGGGCGGTTCCACGGTCTGGGGGGTCCCGGAACGGGCTTGTCGTTGGAGTTCACGCTTTAGCGTGCCGAACCACGTGCAGGCCAAATCCGACACGCTGAAGCGTGAACTCCAACCGGCCCATCATGCGGCCGCCACAAGTCCGTTCCTGCACCACGGTCCGGGCGACGGGTTGGTGGGCACTTGGACACTCCCGCCAGGCCGCTCCCCCAAGAGGTGTCTTGCTGCCTAATTGTCTCCTTCACCCTCCCTTGCGGCGGGCTGGCGCTTTGTTGTAACCTTTACAAAGGTGGCGCGTCTACACCAGAAACCCTTGCGTTCCATGAGGTTACGGCCGGTTTCACAGCGACAAAATGTCTCACTTCCCCCAAAGGAGGTGCATCCGATCCGAGCCGCGGAGCGTAATGCAAGATGACCCGTTTCCGGCGCGAATACGTATCACATAGGGCGCGTTGGGCAACCCCCTGTGGCCGACGGAAGGGGTGGGCCGGGCAGCCCGCCCCTGGGAGAATCGGCGGGACGCATATTTTTGACAGATGGGGTTGTTGTAAGCACCCGGCTTCGTGTATACTCAAAGCAGAACAGTGTACTCGGCGCGCCGCGCGGCGCGCTTCCCGAACCAACACAACAACCGGCTACGAAGAAGCGAGCGACGCACGGCTACCGCCCGTCTCGACGCTGGCTGAAAGGAGTGGATTCGCATGCACACTGAATATCTCAACCCGGCTATCCGGCAGTTGCGAGATCAGCAGGTCCGCTTCGCACCCCGCGAACGAAAGCTCGAACAAGTCAATCACGCGGAAAAGCTGATTGCCGAACTCGAGCCCGCGCGGACCTACACGTACCAGTACCTTTGCTTTCGGGTGACCAAGTACCGTCCCGACGCCTACCCCGACCTGAAGCTTTCCGGCGAGGAGGCCAGCCACGATTTGCGCCTGTTCGTCGAAGACGTTTCCGACGCGGCCGATCTGCCGGCCGCCGCGGCCGGCGAACGGGTGCTCACGGTCGAAGCGTTAGCCCACGAACTGAACGTTTCCACCAAGACCATCTTCCGGTGGCGGCGGCAGGGACTGGTCAGCCGGCGGTTTGTGATGGATGGCCGCAAACGCGTCGGATTCCTGCAAAGCTCCATCGACCGGTTCGTATCCGGCAACAAGGAGCGCGTGCGCCGCGGCACCCGCTTCAGCCAGCTTTCCGAGCGGGAGCGGCGGTGGATCATCGCCCGGGCCCGGCGACTGGCCGAAAAAGGCGGGTGCCCCGCCGAAGTCACCAAGCGCCTGGCTCGGCGAACCGGCCGCAGTGCGGAGACGATCCGTTACACCCTTCGGCAGTTCGATCAGGAGCATCCGCAGATGGCCATCTTTCCCGAGGCCCGCGGCGTCCTTTCTCCGGAGACCAAGCGGAAGATCTACCAGGAGCACCAACGGGGCGAGTCGGTCGAAGGACTGGCCAAGCGCTACTGCCGCACCAGGACGAGCATCTACCGAATCATCGCCGAAACGCGCGCCCGGAGGATCCTGGACCTCCCCCTCGATTTCATTCCCAATGAGGAGTTCGCCAGGATTCGGCGGTCGCCTTCGCGGGAGCGGAAGGTGCTCGGCCCGGTGCCCGAAGCCGAAAAGCCGGCCCGGCGCCCCCGGCTGCCCAGCGGGCTGCCGCCCTACCTGGCCAGCCTGTACGAAGTGCCGCTGCTGACGCGCGAGCAGGAGGTGCACCTGTTCCGGAAGATGAACTACCTGAAATACCGCGCCAGCCGGCTGCGCGAGAAGCTCGACCCGGCCCGGCCCCGGAGCGGGCTGATGGAGCAGGTCGAAAAACTGCACGAACAGATCGTGGCCACCAAGAACGAAATCGTCCGCGCCAACCTCCGGCTGGTCGTGTCCATCGCCAAGCGGCACGTCGGCCATGCCGAGAGCTTCTTCGAACTGGTCAGCGACGGCAACATGTCGTTGATGCGGGCGGTGGAGAAGTTCGACTACGCGCGGGGCAACAAGTTCAGCACCTACGCCACGTGGGCGATCATGAAGAACTTCGCCCGTACTATCCCCGACGAGCACCGCCGCCGCGACCGGTTCCGCACCAGCACCAGCGAGATGTTCGCCACCACCGAGGACGGGCGCAGCGACCACATCGAGCTGGAAACGGCCCAGATGCAGCGGGAGGCCGACATCCAGCGGATCCTCTGCCGGCTCGACGAGCGCGAGCAGGAGATTATCGTCCGCCGCTTCGGCCTGCGCCGCGGCCAGGAACCGCTCACGCTCAAGCAGGTGGGCGTGGAACTGGGCGTTACGAAGGAGCGCATCCGCCAGATCGAAACCCGCGCGCTCAGCAAGCTCAAGCAGGCCGCCGCCGACGAGAAAATCGAGTTGCCCGTGTAGCGGCTGCCGGAGTTCACGCTGAAGCTCGCACTGCAACATCCGCAGTGCGGTGACCTGACGGGGAACCGGTCACAAAGGGTCCCAATTTCCACGGCGGAGCAGCGATAAGGGGAGGAGGCC
>SKJM01000761.1 GCA_007122045.1 Planctomycetales bacterium
CGAGCAGAGGTATCGCCCCTGGTCCAAAAGCGTCGCGTACACCTCGGCCGGGGCCTTGTCGACAAATGGCTCGCTGTGGAGCACGTCGAGGACGTGCTGGCGTTCCTGGTCGCTCAGCGCTCGCGCCGGCTTGGGCCGAGGGCGCGGCGGCGCTTCGGACGGCTTCGGGTTCCGATGCCGATACAGCGTTGCGCGGGGCACGCCCAAATAGCGACAGGCGGCTGCCGTCCCGATGCAAGGGGTGAGTTCTTCGACGGCCTTCATGGCTCGCTCCCGTTGCTCTCCGGCGATGGCAGGGCAACGCCCAGTATCTCGGAGAGTTTTTTTTGAACGTCGATGATCGTTTCGGCTTGACGGAGCTTGGCCGTCAGCCGCTGGTTTTCTCGTTTGAGCCGCTCGTTCTCAGCGAGCAACGGGGCGTCCGGCGACGCCTTTCGCCCGCGACGCTTGGGGGCCAGGCCGGCCAGGGTTCCTTCGTCCCGTTGTTTCCGCCAAGTTGTGAGGTGGGACGAGTACAGGCCCTCGCGGCGCAGCAGAGCGCCGAGTTGGCCGTGCTCGGTCGCACGATCGGCCTCGCCCAGGATGCGAAGCTTGTATTCCGCGGTGAATCGTCGGCGTACGGGCCTCTCCGGCACGGCCGGATCCGGGATCGGCTTTGTGTTCCCAGGAGCAGTACCCCCTGGGCCTCCGCCCCCCCGGGTCGGTGGCGGGCGGAACCTCAGTCGGGCTACGCCCTCCTTCGGTTCCGCCCGCCACCGCCTCTCTTGTTCCCAACATCCTTGCTTTCTCCATCTTTCCTCTACCTCCTTGCCCTCTACTGTAATATCCAAGGAGGCAGTTGTCTCACCCATTATTGGCACGGAGGGTTATCTGAGGATGGAATATGGGGAAGAAACGGGACGGGAGTCGTTTTCTGTTTGACCGCTGGTGGTGGCTTGCGGTGAAATGGGACCATGCCTCGCCGTGCCCGTTCTATCGAAGGCGGTGTGGTTTACCATATCCTGGAACCGCTCCAATGCGCGGATGACCTTGTTCGAGAAGGACGAGGATTACGCCGCCTTTCAGCGCGTGTTGGAGGACGCGCACGAAACGGAGTTGACGAAGCCGGCAGCTTCTGGCCGACGGGCCCTCTTGGGCCATAGGAATCAGGGCGTCCCTGATGACCATCGAGATGCGGGACGCGTCATTTTCGGTGCCACAAACGGCTTCGGTGTAGATAGCACCGCGGATACGCTCGATGTGGCGTCCGAAGGTAGTGATGTACTCATCTGCCCGGACAAGCTTGAGCCTGAGCGTCGTTTCGTCTCTTCTTACGCGAGCTTGGAGTCATAGACCACCCAAAATACGTGTCCTACCTCGTCGCCCAATACCCGTCCGGGCACGGGCTTGGCAACATTGCGGACCCGACTTCGTTGCACAGGGTTTCCCACATCTATCAATGGGGCCGCCATCGGAAGGGCCTCGCCGCCGTTCTACGTCCTCCGACGAGTCTTCACCCCCGGGTCACCGTTCATTCTATGCTTCAGGGTTACAGGGTTGCCAGGGTGGTAAAAAGCCCCCATTCACTCCCTGTCGGCTTCTCCCTCTTCCGGTTCAGGGAATAACCACCTTCGAACGTGTTCTACCACGGCCCGAAGCCGCGCCTCGGTAACATGCTCCCGGTAATGCCCCGCCATCGACACGTCGACGTGCCCCATGATAAGATCGGTCGCCACGCGGTCGAGGGCTTCGTCGGCCACGGTTCGGAACGAGCGGCGCAGACCGTAGAAGCCCAACCCCGCACGCTTGATCCCCAGTCTTTTGCATACTTTCTTGAACTCCTGTCCAATCGCGTCCTTGGGCGAGCCCCTCAGCGAAACTTTCAACCAGCGGGCACCGCGCACCGTCAGGAAAAGAAGGCCATCGTCCGCCTGGCTCTTCGCCTTCGGCCGCCGGGCCAGCCAATCACGAATTGCCGCAATCGTCTCCGGCCAAAGTACACAAAGCCGGTCCGTTTCCGTCTTTATCCGCGGGTAGTCGAGAATCCCCCGGTCCAGGTCAACCGAGCTGAGGGGCAGCTCGGAAAGATCAGCCGCCCCCATACCGGCGTTCACGGCCAACAAGACCATCGTCCGAAGGGGCTGCTTTGCCTCGCTGAGCATGGCGCGGATTTCCGCGGCGTCGAACATCCGGGACCCGTTCTTCGCCTTCGCCAACCGCCGCTCCCGGCGAACCTGCTTGATTGGCGGCTTATCGAACTGCGAGCCGTAAGCCGGCGGGCGGTCGATGAGCCGGTTGTCGAGCGCGTATCGGAACACGCACCGCACGCGCTGCATCTCGTTGCGGACCGAACACGCACCGCGCCCCTTGGCGAGGGCGGCCTTCAGCTTCGCGAAGTCGTTGGGGGTCAGCCCGTCAACGATGCGCGAGCGGCCAAAGACCTTGACCACATGGGCGCACGTATCGTACAGGGCGCGCCACGACCGAACCGCCAACTCTCCGGCATCCCGCTTGCCTTCCTTATACGCCAGGAAGTGGTTGACCAGGTCGGCAACCGTCACCCCCGTGGCCTCCTCCTCCGGCGGCGGGGGCTCCTCCCCTCTTTCCCAATACGGCTTGCCACGCAGATACTTGGCCAGGGCGTCGTCGGCACTCACCTCGGAAACTCTACCGAAGTAGTAGACTTTCCCCCGGATTTTCTTGCACCAGTAGCCGGTCGCCTTGTGCACCCGGAGGGGGAAGTCGGGCGGGCGATTTTCGAACCGCCCTTTACGCTTCGACGGGCGTAAGGTAGAATAAGTGTTGATGGGCCACCTCGTTGCTAAACGGGCTCGGGGTTCTGGCGGCACAATCGCCGGAGCCCCCGTTTTTCCATCGTTCTATTATACGGGCGTAATGACGGGCGTAAAGGCGGTCGGAAGCGAAGATCGGAAATTGAACGTAAACCCTTACTATATAACCACTTAGCACCCCTAGCTCAATTGGATAGAGCATCGGTCTACGGAACCGAAGGTTACAGGTTCGAGCCCTGTGGGGTGTACTTTGCCTGGGTCAAAGCCAGCGGAACTGCATGGCTTGCCGGCCCGGGCGGAAATGCTGTTGCTCCCCGACCCAGGCGTAGGAGGACGATGCGATGACTGCCGTGTGGATTCTCATTGGGGTGGTCGTGGTTCTGCTGCTGCTGGTCATTTGGACGGTTGGCATCTACAACCGTCTGGTGACGCTGCGGAACCGATTTCGCAACGCCTTCGCGCAGATCGACGTGCAACTGAAGCGCCGCTACGACCTCATTCCCAACCTGGTCGAGACGGCTAAAGGTTACATGAAGCACGAGCGCGGCACGCTCGAAGCGGTGATCCAAGCGCGGAACCAGGCTGTCTCGGCCGAGCAGGCCGCGTCGCAGGACCCGGGCGATCCGTCGGCCATGCAGTCGCTGGGCCGGGCGGAAGGGCAGCTTACCGGCGCGCTGGGCCGGCTGTTCGCCCTGTCGGAGAACTACCCCGACCTGAAGGCAAACCAGAACATGCTCGCCCTGCAAGAGGAGTTGACCTCGACGGAGAACAAGGTGGCCTTTTCGCGCCAGGCATATAACGACGCCGTGATGACGTACAATACGCAGCGCGAGGTGTTCCCGAACGTCGTCTTCGCCGGCATGTTCAACTTCCAGCCGGCCAACCTGTTCGAGATCGAGGAGCCCAGCCAGCGCGAAGCGCCCAAGGTGTCGTTCTGACGGAGCGCCCCGCCATGGACTTCTTCGAGCGCCAGGACGACGCCCAGCGGCGGACCCGCCGGCTGGTGTTCTACTTCGGCGCGGCCGTGCTGCTGATCATCCTGGCGATCTATTTTCTCGTGGTGCTTGTGCTGGGCTTCGCCGGGCTCGACCCCCTGGAGAACGACGCCTACGCGGTGCGCCTGTGGCACCCCGACGTGTTGCTGATCGTCGCTTTGGGCACGTGCGCGGTGGTGGGGGCCGGCAGCGCCTACAAGATCGCCCAGCTTTCGCATGGGGGCGAAGCGGTCGCCGCCATGCTCGGCGGAAGGCGGCTGAACCCGCAAACCACCGATCCGGCCGAACGCCGCCTGCTGAACGTGGTCGAGGAAATGGCGCTGGCCTCCGGCGTGCCCGTGCCGCCCGTCTACATCATGGACGACGAGCCGAGCATCAACGCCTTTGCCGCCGGCTATGACCCGGGCGACGCGGTCATCGGCGTTTCGCGCGGCGCGCTGAGGTATCTGGACCGCGACGAGTTGCAGGGCGTGATGGCCCACGAGTTCAGCCACGTCCTCAATGGCGACATGCGGATGAACACGCGGCTGACCGGCGTCCTGCACGGGATTGTCGTGATCGCGCTGATCGGCTGGATTCTGATCCGGTCGGTGGGCTATTCGCGGCCGCGCACTTCGCGCAGCGGGAAAGGTGGCGGCGGCGCCGTCATCGCCCTGCTGGCCGCCGGCGCGGGCTTGCTGGTCATCGGCAGCATCGGGTCGCTGTTCGCGAAGGTCATCCGGGCGGCCGTCTCGCGGCAGCGGGAGCACCTGGCCGACGCCTCCGCCGTGCAGTATACCCGGAACCCGGACGGCATTGCCGGGGCGCTGAAGAAGATCGGCGGCGTTCCGGCCACGTCGAAGATCGAGAACGACCACGCGTCGGAAATCAGCCACATGTTCTTCTGCAGTGCGGTGGGCAGTTTCGCGTCGCAGGTGTTCGCCACGCACCCGCCGCTGGTCGAACGCATTCGTGCGATCGACCCGAGCTTCGACGGCACGTTTCCGAAGCAGGTGGCGCCGGTGCGGGCCGACGAGCCGTCGCGGAAGCCCGCGGCCGCCCGGCCGCGCGACGCGCTGGGCAAGCTGGGCGACACGCTTGATCCGGCCGGCGTGTTCGGGCGGTTCGGCACGATGGGCAGCGGGCAGGTGATCCTGGCCGCCGCCCTGCTGGAAGACCTGCCCGACCCCCTCCGCGCCGCCGCGCACGACCCTTACGGCGCCCGGGCGCTGATCTACTGCCTGCTGCTGGACGACAACGCCGAGGTGCGGGCGAACCAGATGGCCACGTTGGAGCGTAACGCCGAGCCTCCCTCGTTCGCCGAGACGCAGCGGCTGCGCGCTTTGATCGAGCCGCTTCCCGAGGATGCCCGGCTGCCGCTTGCCGAGTTGAGCTTCCCGGCGTTGAAGGAGCTTTCGCCGGCGCAGTACGAGCGGTTCGCGGCCAATTGCACGGCGCTGATCGAGGCCGACGGCCGGCTCGACCTGCTCGAGTACACCCTCCGCACCATGGTGCTCGACCCGCTCGACGTGCATTTCGGCCGGCGGCCCGCGCCGCGGGTGCGGTACACGCAGCTTGGCAGCGTGGCGCGGCCGGCCGTGCAGGTGCTTTCGACGCTGGCGTACGTGGGTTCGTCGGACCCTGCCGAGGTGGCCGACGCCTACCGCAAGGGCATGGCCGTGCTGAAGCGCTCCGACCCGCAACTGCCCGCCGAACAGTGCACCCTGGCGAACCTGGACAAGGCGCTGAAGACCCTGGCCGAGTGCGCCCCGTTGCTCAAGCGCCAGGTGTTGCAGGCCTGCACGGCCACCGTGGCGGCCGACAACAAGGTAACCTCGCACGAGCGGCAGGTCCTCCACGCCGTGGCCGCGACGCTGGGCGTTCCGATGGGGCTGTGACCAGGCCGGCCGGGCCGCCGATCGCGCAGCTCCCGCTATCTCCAGAACTTGACGTACCCGAAGATCAGCCACCCCACCATGATGCCTGCGGTGAGCACCAGGATGGGCACGGGGCCGAATTGTGCAATCAACGGCAGCGAGGCGGCCGTGAAGAGCCCCCCGCCGACCACCGGTTCGAACAGCAACTGCTTGTAGCCGAAACTGTGCATGGCCCCGGTCCGGTTCTGCGGATCGGTCATGCGGATCAACAGCAGGCCGATCACGGTCATGCCCATGCACTGGCCGAAGTTGGCCAAACCGTAGGGGACCCAGTTCTCCTTGAACAGGCGCGGGGCCAGGAGGAAGAAAGCCAGCAGGTTCCACGCGATCCCGGCCAGCGCCAACAGCAGGAAGGGGCCGATGTGTGTCCCGAGCGCCGCCAGCGAAATGGTGGCCAGGGCGGAAACGATCAGCAGGTCGAGCGACGCGCCCGAGATGCGGTTGACGAGCTTCCGGTCGATTCGCCTTGCCCGGCCGGTCCGGTCCAGTACGATCTGAATGATCACGCCGCCGATCATCGCCAGGGGAAACAGGGGAATGTGGCGCATCAATTCCGGTCCGCGTAGTGCTACCCACGTCCAGCGTTCCAATTCCATCAAGCCATAGTGCAGCAGCCACCCGAGGCCGATGGCCGCGCCGATGTACCCGAGGTGGACCGAAAGCGGATCGATCAGGTGTTTTTCGGCCCTCTCCTGCGCTTCGGGCAATTCCCGCTCCTCGTGTTCGGCCAACTGCTCCTGTTCGGGTTGGGGGGCTGCGCCGGGGGGTGTCAGATGGCCGCGGCGCACGGCCCAGTTGACCAGCACGGTTCCGATCAGCACGCCGGCCACGCCCCCCACGGTCGCCAGGCCGAGGGCCAGGTCGGCGCCGTCTTCGAATCCCAGCTCGCGGAACGTGCCGGCCAGTCCGGCGGCGGTGCCGTGCCCTCCCTCGAAGCTGATTTCGATCAGGGCCCCGGCCAACGGGTTGAGGTTCCACACGGGCGCCAGCACCGCCAGCAGGAGCAGCAGCCCGATGACGTACTGGCCCCAGGCGATGATCTGGCCGTGGACCACCATGGGCCCGGCGTCGCGCCAGATTTCCTTCGGCGGCGCGATGGTCTTGCCGAGAAACAGGGCGGCGAACACCACGTTGATGAGCAACCCCGGCATCTGGCTCCACGCGTCGAGGACCGCTTCCGGGAAGAGGCCGTGGGCCAAGGCGCCTTCACTGCCGTTCGCCAGGCCGGCGATGCGGCCGGCCACCTCCGGCCCGAGCAACAGCGCGATCGCCCCGGCGACAATCGAACTTGGCAAGAACAGGGCCTGGAGCACGCGCACGCGCGACCGGACGAGTTTACCGGCCAGCAGGAGCATACTGGCAATCACAAACGCCCAGAATACGTCGGTCATGATCCAGGGGTGGCGCCGTCTTCGAAAGCGTGTACGACGCGTTCAAGCAACACGCGAGTGCCGGCAACACGCAGGCCGCCCTCTCCATCGTCGAACAACGGAACGGCGACCGCCTGGATAGGCATATTCATGATTTATTCTCCTGGCCCCCCAATACAGGGAGGCAGTCGTAGCAGGCGGCTCGGCTACGCGAACCATTCACCCGTCTCCGGGCAAGAACTTCGCGGCGTACAACCGGCAGCCACCCGCGTTCCCCAATGTTGCGAGCGGGGGCTGCATCATGTAGTAGCATGGTCCGCCTCGCGCCCGATGTCAAGGGCCGGCTGCCGAAAGGAGCCAGGCAAGCCGCAATCGGCCGCAGCGCGCCGGTCATGGGCGAAGGGCGAGCGGGCGGGTATAATCCGGCATTTGGACGTTTCCCGGCAATGCACAGGCGGGTATCGGAACACGTGCGCCCGTGTAGGATGGACGTTCCTGTCCGTCTTTGCCCGAGGGACAAGAATGTCCATCCTACCATGGCGGGCGACGGACAGGAATGTCCATCCTACCGCCAGGCCGATGCCCGCCGATCCCTTCGAAACCCTGCAAGCCATTCCCATGACATCCACGCCATCCGAACCCGGTAAGAGCCGAGCGAACGACCGTGAGCCCGCCGACTTCATCCGCCAGATCATCAACGAGGACAACCGGACGGGCAAGCACGGCGGCCGGGTGCATACCCGCTTCCCGCCGGAGCCGAACGGCTACCTGCACATCGGCCACGCCAAGTCGATCTGCCTGAACTTCGGCATCGCGGCCGATTACGACGGACTGTGCAACCTGCGGTTCGACGACACGAACCCCATCAAGGAAGAGCAGGAGTACATCGACTCGATCAAGGCCGACGTCCGCTGGCTGGGGTTCGACTGGGACGCCCGCGAGTTCTACGCCTCCGATTACTTCGAGCAGCTTTACGCCTGGGCCGTGCAGCTCGTCCGGGACGGCAAGGCCTACGTGTGCGACCTGACGGCCGAGCAGATTCGCGAGCACCGCGGCACGCTCACCCGGCCGGGCAAGGAAAGCCCCGACCGCGGCCGCACCGTCGAGGAGAACCTGGCGCTGTTCGAGCGCATGCGGGCGGGCGAGTTCGCCGACGGCA
>SKJM01000660.1 GCA_007122045.1 Planctomycetales bacterium
GAGCGCCTCGCCGGACGGTCCGGTCCGCGGCTGGCTTACCAGCCACCGGTCGGAGGCACTGGTGAATCGCGCTCCCTGTTCAGTGCTACTGGTTCATTCGACGCGCGCCGACACCCCCTGAGGAGCCTTGCGTATCGATTTCTCTGGGAATGCCTTATGGCGGCCGTCCGGCTGGCGGCGGTGCCGGCGGCCATCCTCCTGCTCATCGGGTCGGCGGAGTTGGTGGGCCTGCGGTTGGCGCCGGACACTCTCACCATCGTGGTGATCATTTCGGCCATGCCTGTGGCGGTGACCTGCTCGATCGTCGTGGAGAAATACGGCGGCGACGTCCCCCTCGTTTCTCAAGTCATCTTTGTCAGTACCCTCGCCAGCGTGGTGACCGTGCCGGCGGTGGTTTGGCTCATCCGGGCAATCGGGTTCTGAGGCCCGTGATCTGCACCCCCTTGACCTTCCGTTTCCTCCCGACTACCCTTGAGTGCCGCGGGAAGGATCAAAGGAGGAACGCATGTCACAGAGCGACGAGTCATCGCAGCAGGATCGTTTTCCAGGCCAAGAAGAATGGGCGGAACCGCGGCCTTCCGAGACGGAACAGCCCCCATGGCAGGTGGAGGCCCCGCGCGCTTCCGGGTTGGCCGTCTGGGTGTGGTGCCTGGCTGTGGGGGCGCTGTTTCCGATCCTCGGCATTCCGCTGGCGGGCGTGCTGGCGATCTGTTCGGCCATCCTCCTTCTCCGCGGTGAGCCTCTGCCTTGGGATCGCCGGATCGGATTCGTGGGTCTGACGCTTTCGATAACGGCCTTCGCGGTGTCGGGACTGTGGTTGACCATGCTGTTCCTGCGAGCGCCCTGGGACGAGACCGCGCTCCGCGACTTCGAACTCCCGGCCGATCAGCCCTGGGCGATCATGGCCGTCCAGTTGGGCGTCCTGGTGGTGTCGATCATGCTCCACGAATGCGCCCATGCGGTGGCCGCGTATTGGTCGGGCGACCGCACGGCCGCGAAGCTGGGCCGAATCAGCCTCAATCCCGTTGTTCACGTCGATCCTTTCGGCAGCATCATTCTGCCGGCGATCCTCCTGATGTCACCCGCCGGATTCGTTCTGGGCTGGGCCAAACCGGTCCCCGTCAATGCCCGCCAGTTCCGGTATCCACGCCGCGGGTTGCTGGCGGTGACCCTGGCCGGTGTGAGCGTGAACGCCATGTTGGCGCTGGCCTGTGCGGGTGGCCTGCTGGCCGTCGGCTCGGCCCTGCGTCTGCTGTTTCCCGGGGCAACGACCGAAGGCTTCGCGCACATTTTCGCAGCTTGCACGATCGAAGGCGCCGCCTATGAGCCCGCTTGGGAAATGGCCGTTCTGGTGTTCAAGCAGGGGATCATCGTGAATATCATCCTGTTGGCGTTCAACATCCTTCCGATTCCGCCGTTGGACGGCTTCGGCGTCCTGGAGAGTCTGGCTCCGCCTAGCCTGTCGCCGTTGGTGGCCTGGCTTCGTTCGATCGGGTGGATCGTGCTGTGGGGGCTGGTTCTGGCGGGCGTGCTCAGTTACGTGTTGCTGCCGGGCATCATCTTCGCGATGCTGCTGAACCTCGTCGTGGGACTGGTGACCGGTTGGGCTTGACGGCCATCGCCGGCGAGGGCGGGCCTGACGATCCAACGACGAAGTGCATCCTATTGCCAACTCAAGCGCTAGGGCGAACCGTCGAACCGTTTCGCCGTCAGGACGTGTTTCACGTGCGTTTGCATACGGCAGCCCCCGTTGTGCCGTCCGCGCGCCGGCGGTATCATGAGGGGAATCATGGGAAAACAAACGGTCTTCGTATCGAATCGCCTGGCTGTTCGCGTCGACCGCGGGCCGGAGGGGCTGACGTTTACCCCGAGCGTCGGCGGGCTTGCCACCGGTCTTAGTTCCGTCTCGACGGGATCGCGCCCGCCGTTGTGGGTGGGGTGGAGCGGGTTGGCGGAAGAGGATCTCTCGGCGCAAGAACAGGACCAGGTGCGGCGGGAACTGCGGGCGAACCATGCCGCCGTTGCCGTGCCACTGGGCCGACGGGACCTGGAACTCTTCTACAGCGGTTTTTGTAACGATACGATCTGGCCGCTATTCCACTATTTCCCCACCTACGCCGAGTACGTGCCCGAAACCTGGGAATCGTACCGTGCTGTGAATCGGCGGTTCTTCGAAGTGCTCGCGGACGAGATGGAGCCCGAGGCCACCGTCTGGGTGCACGATTACCAACTGATGCTCTTGCCCGGCCTCATCCGCGAGCACTTCCCCCGCGCCGAGACCGGCTTCTTCCTCCATATTCCCTTTCCCTCCTACGAAATATTCCGTTTGTTGCCGGCCCGGGAGCCGATTCTCGAGGGCTTGCTGGGGGCCGACCTGATCGGGTTCCACACCTACGATTACGCCCGCCATTTCCTTTCCAGCGTTCGGCGCCTTCTCGGTCACGATCACGCGATGGGGGTGATTCGTGCCGCCAATCGGGTCGTCAAGGTCGACGTGTTTCCCATGGGCATCGATTGGGACCGGTTCTCCGGCGCCGACTCCTTGCCGGAGGTGCAGGCGGTGCAGGAAACGGTTGCTCACCAATACGGCGGCCGGAAGTTGATTCTTTCGGTCGACCGGCTCGACTACAGCAAGGGCATTCCGACCCGAATCGCGGCCTTTCGCCGTCTGCTTGAACGTTATCCCGAGCGCGCCGGCACGGTGGTGCTGCTGATCGTCGTCTCGCCGTCGCGCGAATCGGTGCCGCGGTACATGGAACTGAAGCGCGAAGTCGATGAACTGGTCAGCGACATCAACGGCCGTTGGAGCACCCTGGACTGGGATCCGATTCATTACCAGTACCAGACCGCCAGTTTCCATGAACTCAACGCGATCTATCGGCAGGCGGATGTCCTGCTGGTGACGCCCCTGCGCGACGGCATGAATCTCATCGCCAAGGAGTACATCGCCGCGCGGAACGACGGGCAGGGCGTCCTGGTTCTCAGCGAAACAGCGGGAGCCGCCCGCGAGCTGAGCGAGGCCATTCAGGTCAACCCCAGCGACCTCGACGAAATTGCCGATGCGATGAACGCCGCCCTCGACCAGAGTCCCGACGAGCAAGCCGGGAACATGACCGCGATGCGCGAGCGGGTCCGGCGGTTCACGGTCCAGTACTGGGCGGGCGATTTTCTGGAGAAACTGCGGGGAATGCGCGCGGTCCAGGCAACCCAACAGGCCCGGCCGCTCGATTCGACGGCCGAGGCCGAGGTCGAGAAACGTTGGACCGCCGCGACCGGCATTCTGCTCTTTCTCGACTACGACGGGACGCTCGTGCGTTTCCATCGACGCCCTGACGACGCGCGCCCCGACGAGTCCCTTCTGGAATTGCTTCGCAACCTGAACGCTCTCGACGGGGTGAGCCTGGTGTTGTCGAGCGGACGCGACCGCGCCAACCTGGACCGCTGGTTCGGCACGGAGCGTTTCCTCATGGGCGCCGGCCACGGGGCCTGGATTCGGGAAGAAGACGGAAATTGGCACACCGCGCCGGTCCAGGCGCCCGAATGGAAGGATTCGATCCGGCCGATCATTCAGCGCATGGTCGACCGCACGCCGGGCGCTTCAATGGAGGAAAAGGACTTCTCCCTCGCGTGGCACTATCGAAACAGCGAGCCGGAACTGGCGACCGTCCGAATGGCGGAACTGCGGGAAACCCTGATCACCCTGACGAACAATCTGGAACTGTCGGTTCTCGACGGCAACCGGGTTCTGGAAGTGAAGCCGGCGCATATCCATAAAGGGCGGATCGTCCACCATTTTCTCGATCGGGCTGCCTGGGACCTCGTCGTGGCGATCGGCGACGACGCGACCGACGAGTACATGTTCCAGGCACTGCCGCCGGAGGCGATCTCGATCAAGGTCGGCGTGGGGGCCACGGCCGCCGAGTATTCCATCGACGGGGTGGAACGGGTGCGGCAGTTGTTGCATTCGCTTTGCGAAAGGCGCCGGACGCTCAGCCTCTCCCAACCGAATTAGCGCCGGAGACAGTCACAACCTGACGGAGAATCCCCTATCTCTCGCGTTGTGTGTCCTCCTTGGCTTCCGCTGCGGCGACCAAGGCGCTGGCTCTGGCGGCCAGCAGTTCCCATTCGGTTTGCACGCGGGCGAGCAACGCATCCCAGGCGCTATGCCGTACGTCATCGGACTGGCGGCGCGCCTCCCGGTGGAGTTGCTCATAGACGCCGGCGAGGCGGCGACTGCAGTGTTGGCGGCTGAATACGCGGGCACGTTCGGTGGCGGCCTCGGAATGCTTGCGGTATGCGTCACCCGTCAGGGGAAATTCCGCAAGAGCGCCTGCAAAGGCTTCCGCATCGGCATCGCCGTGAAGGAGGCGTCCTACGTCGGCCGAATGGACGACTTCCCTGGCGCCGGGCGCATCCAGCGCGATAACCGGCTTGCCCGCGGCCATGGCTTCTGCCAAAACCATGCCCTGCGTCTCCGTTTTGCTGGCGAACGCGAAAAGGTCCATGGCCGCATACGCATCGGCCAGTTCCTGCCCCGTACGCCGGCCGGCCATGTACAGGCGATCGGCTACGCCCCGCTTCTGAAAAGTCTTTTCGATCAACGTTTCCGACGGCCCGCGTCCCACCATGAGGCAACAACTTCCGGCGCCGGCTTCCTGGCCGAGGTAGAGGGCAATCGCTTCGGCCAGATAATCGAGATTCTTTTCCGGCGCCAGCCGCCCGAGATGGCCGATCACCTTGCAACTCGGGGGAATGCCCAATTCCTCGCGTATCGTTCGCCCATTGCCGCCGGCGAAGAAGGCCGGGTCGATCCCGGTCGGTATGACCGTGATCGTCGATTCGACCCCGCGCCGGCGAATCAACTCGGCGACGCTTTCACTCGGGGCAATCACATGATCGCAGAAGTTGGCGTAGTCGGTGCTGAGGCGGATGACAAACTGCCGAAGGCGCTCCTGATTGCCCGGCACGTAGTGCGTATAGTCCTCATACATGGTGTGATGCGTGAAAACCAGGGGCCGGGCCCACTCGCGCGCCGCCCGCAACGCCGCATCGCCCAGCAGAAAGGGCTGATGCGCGTGGATGATATCCGGATGGAACTCGTGAAGATGGCTGCTGATGGCGCCGGGCAACGGAATGCGCACCGAGAAGTCGCTGCCGTTGAAGTTCTGGATAGCGGGTACTCGCAGCACCGTCTCGGTCGACTTCGTGGCGCCCGGGAAGGTCGGGCAGACCACGTACACGTCGTGCCCAAGCGTTCGCAGGTCGTCGCGGATGGTCTCCACCGAGCGGGCCACACCGGAGACATGGGGCAGGTACGTATTGGTAAACATGACGATCCTCATGCCCGCGCCCTTTCAATCGGGAGTTGTCGGACCGGCTCGCACACGGTTTGCTCGCGGTGGCCGGGCACCGCAAGGCGAAGTTCCGGGGCATCGCCGTACCAGTGGGCGTCGACGGTCAGCCGGAGTCCGTCCGGGCGAACGGCAAAACGCACCTGAATGGGCCCCCAAGGGGTCGGGGTGGGACCGAAGGCCAGTTCCCCCTCCTCGTCGAGCCACCGGGGAAAGAGCCCGGAGCCGAGCACCAGCGCATTGCCTTCTTCGCGGACAAAGAGGTTGCGCATCATGAGGACCCACTCGGCCGCGGCCCAACCGTGCTGCCCGTCGCCCATGCAGCCGCCGGTGGTGTGGGGATGGATCGCCTCCGGCCACTGCCCCGTCGGTGAGGCCATGCCGGCCACCGCGTCGATCAGGTTGCGATAGTGCGGGTGGCCTGCCCGCAGCAGGACCTGCGCTATCGTCAGGGTGAGGTAGGCATTGATGCCGGAATGGATCATGTCCTGAAAGAATGCCCCGCGGTAGAAGCAGTGCTTGCGAAAGTATTCGATGGTGCGCAGCAGCGGCTCATGGCCGGCCTCGACCAACTGCAAGGGGTAGTCGGCCGCCAGCAGGCCGATGGCCCCGGAGTCCATTCGCCGGTAGGGGGCAGCCGGCCACGCGCCTCGGCCTTGGGCCGCCGCCGCGGCGCCGAGGCTGTGCAGGATGGTCGCCAGGAAGTCGTCGCGCTCGGCGCGGAAGCGCCGGGCCTGGTCGATATCGCCCTGTTCGGCGGCCTGGTCGGCGGCGGCGTCGAGCCCGGCAACGCCCCACAAGTCGTCCCAGTAGTACCAGTCGATGGGGCCGAAATGTTCAGCACTGAAGCCGGGCGGAAAGAGGCCCGCATGCGCCCCCTGGCTGCCGGTTTCGCGGCGTTTCCGGCCGATCCACCTGGCACCCTTGTAGATGGCGTGTTTCCAATGGTTCGGCAACTCCTGGTTGAGGCAGCGGCGGTAGCGCCCATAGATCCAAAGCACCTGGCCATTGGAATCCCACTCGCCTTCCTGCGAATGAAAGTACCCGTGGCGATCCTGCCGGCTCGGGAAGCGATCCAGCGCCTGCGCACACCGCTGTGGAAGCCCCAGAGCCAACAAGGCATTCATCATGAGGCTCGCGTCCCGGAACCAGAAGCGACGATAGGTGTAGGGGCCGGGCACGATCTCATCGGCCGATAGCAGCAGAAGCGTTCGCACGGCGCCGTCGTAGAGGTACTGGTAGCGCTGGTCGGGAACCGACAGCCTGGCCGTTCCCTCAACCGCCTGTGCCCAGGTGCGCGATACCTCGCTCACGTACGGGGCGCCGGAACGCTCGACGGTTTCGACCGGCAAGGGCAGTCGCCAGCGGATGGTATGCTTGCCCTCCCGCCCCAGCCCGAACATGGCCGCCGCGGTCGCCATGCCGACGGGGCAGCGGATTCCACGCCTCGCCGCACCTTTATCGTTGAGGTGGTGCAGTACGTCGCCTTCGTGGTAGTTCGCAAAGACCACTCGATCCGGTGTTTCGCTGAATGCAAGGCGATGCGTCTTTTCAATCTCGAGGCAGGGCTTGTCCGGCACGTAATCGACGGTCTCGATAAACTGGATGCCCTCGGGATTGTACGGTCGCAGCGCGACGACCAGCGACTCGCCGGGGGCTGCCTCGGCCGTCAGTTGTACTTGCAGCACCGGCCGGTCGTCCAGCGCAATTACCTGAGCCTCGCTTCGGAGCTTCTGTCCCAGCCGCTCGAAGTGGGTCAGCACGGCAAGGCCGTCATCCATTCGCAAAACCTGCTCGGCCTCGGGTAGCTTCGAGGGCAGCAGGATATCCGTGTCGCCCACGATCCACGCGTCGAGCGACCAGCCGTCGAAAAGAGGCGTGACCAGGCCGCGAGGATCGACGATGGGGTAGGCGGGCCAGTCCGGCTGTCCGACTGCCGTCCAGTTGCGATGGCTCAGGTTGATATGGCTGAACGAGAACGCCCGCGGAATGAATGACGGATCGTCCGGGCGGAACTGGCGCTCGACCCAGTACGGCCAGACCCAGTCGAGATTGTGCTGGATGGCACGAGCATTCAACACGCCGCGCGCATGAAAGACGATGCCCGCACGAATCAGTTCGATTGGCTCCTGCACCGCGGAGGGCTGGGCGAAGCGCCGCAAACGCGCGAGCACGGTGAACGGATCAATGAACCCGTGGCGGCGCAACGCGCGCCGGACGAGAAACTTCCACGGCAGCCATTTGCTTAACATGGTTTTTCGGTCAGACGGTGTAGCGCCGGCAAGGGTGTCGCGCCTTGACGCACCCCGGCCAGCGGAGGCGGTCCCCCATCATTCGCTATCGCCAAGCTCCTCCTTCAGTTGCCGTGCATTGCCCACGGCGCAGGCTTCGGCGTCGTTGTTGAAGTAGGCAAAGACCATCCGTCCCTCCTCCAGCCAGCGGCGAATGTGCCGGACGTCTTCGCGGAGGGCGCGGTCGGAGTACGAGTGGCGGTAGTCGCCCGCAGGACCGTGGCGCCGAATATACACGAAGGACGCGTCGTTGGGCTCGGTCACGGCGGCTGGCGGCATGTCGTGCAGGCAAAGGGCGGCCCGGCGGCGGTCGAGGACGCGGTAGGTTTCCGGGCACAGCCAATCGGCGTTGCGGAACTCGACGGCCACTTTCCACCGCGCGGGGTGGGTCACGGCTTTGAACTCGCCCAGAAATGCGTCGAGCTTGGCGGCGTCCTTACCCTGGTTCGACGGCAGTTGAACCAGCACCGGTCCGCGCCGGCTCCCTGGCAGGACCTCGACCGCCTGGAAGAACGTCTCCAGGTGTTCGCGGCAGTTCTTGAGCTTCTTGAA
>SKJM01000613.1 GCA_007122045.1 Planctomycetales bacterium
CACGGTCTGGAGCTTTCGGCCGAGGACATGCACCGGATCACGCTCTGGCTCGACCTGTGCTCGATGTTCTACGGCGTGTACGAGCGCGACCGGGGCGAGGCCCAGCTTCGCGGCGAGGTGGCCTGGCCCACGTTGGAATAGGGCAGGCCGGCGGAATGCACACTGCCCCGACTGCGGGCATGGGGTGTTCGTCGCCTTTGTTGCACCATGTAATCGGGGACCCGAATTCGGTACACTACCATTTCTTCTATTTCACCATTCGCAGTGCCACCAAGTGGCAGGAGGGGTTACCGTGTCGATTGAATTGCGTTGTCCGGCGTGCGAGAAGCTGCTCCGTGTGCCAACGGATGCGGCCGGGAAACGGGCCAAGTGTCCGGCCTGTCAGGCAACCGTGCAGATTCCTTATCCGGCGGAGGAGCGCGAGCCGCCGTTGGACGCTCCGGCCGACATTCCCTCTGCGGCGTCGTCCGGCGCCGCGACGCCGGCCGCTTCGGCCCCCCCCTACCCCGCCGGACCGCAGGGCGACGATCGCTCACCGGCAGAAGTCGCCGCACGCAATCTCTTGGAAAAGGAGATCTCCAGTCAAGCGACGACCTCGCTGGTGGTGGGAATCATCAGTTTCTTTTGTTTCGGGATCATCCTGGCACCCTTTGCCATTTACCGGGGGCATAAAGCGCTGCGGCTCATTGCCGAGCACGGCGTAGGGCAACGGTATTCGGGCACCGCCAATGCCGGCAAGGTCATCGGAATCGTTTCGCTGTGCCTGAACGTGGGTGTGGTCCTTCTGTGGATGCTGCTGGTCTGTGGTGGAGTTCTCGCCGAGATGTGAAGCCGCGACGGGATGCACCGCGCGGCGGGCCGGTCGGCCCCAGGCCGCGCCCCCGTCGGGCACCCATAGGCCCACACGCTGTACGATTGCCGCATGCCGTTCCTTGGGGCGTGACGCAGGATGGACATACTTGTCCGTCATGCATGGACGGACAAGCATGTGGGGAAGTTGAGGCACGCCGCCGTCAATCCAGCGCCGTGAGAAACTTGTGTTTCCACAAGGGATTGCCGCACACCCGGCACTGCTCGCCCAGGGCCAGCACCTCGCCGTGGCAGTCCTGGCAGTAGCCGATCGGCGGCAGGAGGGCGAGTTGCTCGCGGCGCAGCGCGCCGGCCGTGGCGGGGTCGTTGAAGGCCAGCGCGGCGACCAGCTCGACGGCCAGCGGCGCCAGGCGGAAGAGCACCAGCGGGGCCTTCATGGCCTCGGGCAGCACGGCGGCCAGCGCGTTGGTCAGCGCCAGCGCCCGCTGTTCGGCCGGCAGCCGAAAGTAGTCGCGCAGCCGCTGGTCGACCTCCGGCGCCGCGGCGCGCTCATCCAGCCGCAGCCGGGCGAGCCAGCCGAGGAACCAATCGCCCGGCCGCTCCACGTAGCCGCGCCGGATGGCGGCGGCGGCGGCTTCGGCCGTCTGGTAGATTTCGATCGCCTCCTCGGCCTGCTGCTCGGCCTTCAGTTCGGAAACGGGCATGAGCATCGAATCGGAGCCGACCGTCTGCTGTACGTCGCGGTGGATGCGCAGGTAGAAGGCGTCGCGGAGCGCGTCGAGGCCTTCGGTCAGCCCTCGCACCACCCGCGCGCCGTCCTTGCGCCGCCCCTGCCGGTTCAGTTCGCGCGCCGCCGCGGCGGCGGGCTCCTCGGCCGAGTGAGACAGTTTCATGAGGTTCTTATCGCCAGCAGAACAGTTGCCATTGCAGCACCGTATTTTACCCGCGAACCGGCTCTCGGTCAACGAAACGGCCCCGGCCGCTTGCAAACCCCCGCGCGCTGGGGTATCATGCGTGCTTGCTACGGGTTGGCATTGGAGAGGAGTAGCAGACCGCTTTCCCGTCCCACGTGCCGGTCCGTTTTGCTTGACAAGACGGCACGCGACTGTTCTATTTTTCCCAATGCCCCCACGAGCGGCACACGTAGGACAGGCTTTCCAGCCTGTCGAGACACGTAGGACAGTCTTTCCAGCCTGTCTTTTCCGCCGACTTACCTGGAAGCCTATCCCACGCAAATCGGGAGTAATATTCCCGCCCGCCGGCGAATTACGGATAGGGTAACCGTCCCCAGCCCGGCCGCCTTGTTCCGCGGCCCGGCAACGGGCTACAGCGTGGAGGCCGAAACGATGCTCGGAAGTAGATACCGTTTCCTGGGTGGGCCGCTCGCCGCGATGCCCGCACGCTCCTCCGGCGGCAGCGCACCGGCGCCAGGCGGCCGCGACGAGCCGGTCGCGCGTCTCCGGTTCCGCTTGGGCCGCATCCTCGTGGCGCGCGAGTGCCTGACGTTTTGCTTCGTATGGATCATGCTCTGGGGCGCGGCGGTGGTGGGCGTGCGGGCCGTCTTCCACGTCGACCGCCTGATCTTCCTGTGCGGCCTGCCGGGGCTGGCCGTGGCGGTGGCCGTCGCGGCGCTGCTGGCCGTGCGGAAGCTGCCCTCGCCGCTGGCGCTTCGCGCGGCCCTCGACCGGCACGCGCGGCTTGGCGGGCTGCTGATGGCCGCCGGCGATACCGACCTCGGTTATTGGAAGGGACGGCTGCCGGCCATGCCCGAGCCGCCGCTCCACTGGCGGCCCGGGCGGCAGGTGATGCTCCTCGCGGCGGCCGTGGCCTTCCTGCTGGCCGCCCTGCTGGTGCCCGACCGGGTGCTGCCGTCCGGCAGCCGATCGCTCGAAATCGGCGGCGAAATTCAGAAGCTCGGCGAGAAGCTCGAGGTGCTCCGGGAGGAGCAGGTCCTGCCGCCGGAGCGGGTCGAGGCGGTCGAGACCGACCTGGAGCGCATCCGCCGGGAGGCCCTGGGCACCGATCCCGCCAAGACGATGGAGGCGATCGACCACCTGGATCGCTCGTTCAGCCAGGCGGCCGCCGACGCGGCCGAGCAGGCCCTCCGGGAAGCCCACGCCGCCGGCCGGGTGCAGGAACTGGCCGACGCCCTGCAGGCCGTCGAAGGGGAGATGGACCCGAAGCAATTCGCCGAGGCCATGCGGGAACTGGCGAACATGGCCGAGCAGGCCGCCGCCGAAAGTGAACGCCTCGCCGAACGGCTTTCCGAGGAACTCCAAGAAGCGCTGGGCCAAGGCGAACTAACCGAAGAACAGCTCGAGGCCCTGGCCGAAGCGCTGGGCGACTGCCGGGCGTGCCAGCGGGCGATGCTCGAAAGACTGGTGGAGGCCCAACTCATCGACCCCGACATCCTGATTCTCCTGGCCGAGGCCGACGAGTTCGATCCCGGCGCCCTGGCCGCGGCCCTGCTGCTGTGCGAGGACGGCGAGGAGCTTGCCGCCTTGCTGGCCAAGTTGGGTTTACCTGGTCGTGGGGGCATCAACCGCGGCGACGCCCCTCCGGCGGCCATGATCTGGCAGGACCCGGTGGCGCGGGAAGGCGCCGATTTCCAGGAGAAAATCTTGCCGCCGGGCGCGGCGGCGCTTGAGGAGAGCCGGCTGGCCGGCATCAGCGCGGGCGATCCGACCGCCGCCGAATCGGCCGGCGGCTCGGCCGGCGGCGCGCTGGATGCCGCCCGGCCCGGCGGCGGCGAGGCGCACACGCAAGTCGTCCTGCCGCAACACGAGAAGGCCGTTCAGCGCTATTTCACCCGGGAGCCGAAATGACCCCCCATACCGATTCCCCACCCCTGTTGACGCCCGATGAACTGCCGTCGGTGGTCCGGCTGGCCGGCCGGGTGCTGGAGCAGATGGACCGCGTGCTGCTGGGCCGCAGCGAAATGCACCGGATGGTGCTGGCGGGCATCCTCAGCCGGGGCCATATCCTGTTGGAGGGGCTCCCCGGCGTGGGAAAGACGGCCATGATCAAGGCCCTCGGGCAGGTGCTCCGCTTGCAGTTCCAGCGCGTGCAGTTCACGCCCGACTTGATGCCCAGCGACATCCTGGGCACCCACATCCTGCGCGAGACGGCCGGCGGGGGGCGCGAAATGACGTTCCAGAGCGGGCCGATCTTTACGAATATCCTCCTGGCCGACGAGATCAACCGGGCGAGCCCCAAGACGCAGTCGGCCCTGCTCGAGGCGATGCAGGAGCGTTCGGTCACCCTGTTGGGGAACACGCGCATGCTGCCCGACCCGTTCTTCGTACTGGCCAGCCAGAATCCGATCGAGTTGGAGGGGACGTACCCGCTGCCCGAGGCTCAGTTGGACCGCTTCCTGTTCAAGCTTTCACTGGGCGATGTTGCGGCGGAGGTGCTTGAGGGGATTATCGCCACTCGCCGGAGGGGTGAGCCGCCCGTGCCCGACGAGCCCCTCTCGGCCGACGAGTTGGCGCGGCTGTTCCGGGCGATGGAGCAGATGTTCCTGCCCCGGGCCGTCTCGCGGTATATTTCGCGGCTGGTGGCCGCCAGTCATCCCGGGCAGGCGGAGGCCACGGCCGACGTGAACGCGTACGTCACCTACGGCGCCAGCCCACGGGCGGCCATCGCCATGGCGGAGGCGTCGCGGGCGTACGCGCTGCTGGAGGGGCGGCCGAGCGTGGGATTCGAAGACGTGCAGGCGGTGGCTGCGGCGGTGATGAACCACCGGCTGATCCTCAACTACAAGGCGCGGTTCGACCAGGTCGGGCCGCTGGCCATCGTGCGCGGCCTGCTCGATTCGCTCGACGAGGCGGGGCTAAACCTGCCGGCCGACGTGCAAATCGAAAAGGTTGCCGGGGAGAAACAGCCATGAGCAGGGGACAGTTCCTTTGCGCCGCGCTGGCACTCGGGCTGGGATTGCTGGTTCCGTTGGAATCCTCGGCGCAGCAGCGCGTGGGCGAGGTGGAGTTCAGCGTGATCCCGATGCCGAGCCTCGACGCGCAGTCCGACGGCGGCGTGACCCACGGCTACGTGGAGTACCGCGTGCGCCTGCACAACCGGGGGCCGTCGGAGCGGATCGTGCACCTGGCGCATCCGCCGGCGCGGGCGAGGCGGATTGACGACGGGGTCGTGGCCACCCGTACCGTCCGGCTTGCCGGGGGGCAGCAGGCGGTGGTGTCGTTATTTCAACCGCCCACGTCGGTGTCCGACGAGCGGCTCGAAGTGCGCGTGGAGGGCGTCGCGCGACGCGGCGAAATCCGCCTGGCGAGCATGCGCACGTACACCCGTGGTTATCGCCACCATTACCGCGAGCCGCCGAGGGCTGCCGTCCTGCTCAGCCGGAGCGTGCCGCGCGATTTCCCCAGCGACGGGTATTCCGCCCGGCAGCCCGGGGCCCAGGCGCCCGGCCTTTCGGATCCAGACCCGGAGCCTGACCCCGAGCCGCAGTGGCACATGGCCATGGGCGGACTTCCCCCGTCAGGCCCGGCTCACCTCCAAAACTTCGTGCTGTTCCGCAGCGAGATTCCGGTAGACCAGTGGAGCCCGAACTGGCTCGGCTACTCGTGCTTCGACACCGTGGTTTGCTCGCAGCGGGAGGTCGAAGACATGCCCGCCGCGGTGCGGCTGGCCTTGCGGCGGTTCGTCGAATGCGGCGGCACGCTGGTGGTTCACGGGCACGACCTGCCGGCGGCCCTTTCGGAACACGCTTTCGACGACGGCCACGGGGGCCGTTACGCCGGCATGGGCCGCGTCGTGCTCAGCGGGGCCGCCGATTGGGACGCGGCTTTCGCAAAGCTCGTCGAGTCGCGACACGTCCATCAGGCCGAGGAGCGGCCGCGGAATCTGCTCGGCCTGCTGATGGCCGAGGCCACGGTTCCCGTGCGCGGGCTGTTCCTCCTGGTGCTGCTGTTCGGGGTGGCCATCGGGCCGGTGAACCTGTGGCTGCTGTCGCGGTACCGGCGGCGCATTTGGCTGTGGTGGAACGTGCCGGCCATTTCCCTGCTGACCTGCCTGACGGTGTTCGGCTACTCGGTGGCGTCGGAGGGCTGGACCGGGCGCGGCCGGACGGCCAGCTTCACCCTGCTCGACGAGCGGGCCCGACGCGCCACGACGATCGGCTACGTGTCGCACTACAGCCCCCTGGCGCCCGGCGGGCTGCGCTTCGGCGCCGAGACCGACGTGGCGCTGCTGGACACCCATGCGGGGTACCGCTATCGGCGCTATGGATATGATGAACCGTCGGCCGACCTGCGGTTCGTCGACTGGACCCACGAGCAGCACCTGGCGTCGGGCTGGATGAAGGCGCGGGTGCCCGCCTACTTCCAGATACGCAAGAACGAGGACCGGCGCGAGCGGCTGGCGGTCGAGCCGCAGCCCGACGGCTCGGTGAAGGTGGTCAACGCGTTGGGGGCCGGCATCGAGCGGTTGTACGTGGCCGACGCCTCCGGGCGGGTGCTCGAAGGGCGCAACATTCCGGCCGGCGCGGAGCGGACCCTGTCGGTGATGGCCGGCGGCGTGGCCGGCGAGGAGAATCCGGACCGCATGCGGTCCATCTTCACGCAATCGAACTGGCTCCACCGGTTCCACGGGATCCAGCACGCAGCCGACCCCGCCGCCCTGCTCGCCCCCGGCTGCTACATCGCCTACCTCGACCGCTCGCCGTTCGTCGAATCGCCCATGGCGGGCGTGGAACCGGAGCATACGGTGGCGATCGTGTACGGAGTATTCCGGTAACCGCAACAGTCCGGTACGAGCATGAAATGCATTCACTGCCAAGGAGTGATGAAGCAGGACTTGAACTCCATGCAAGGTCAATTCCAATTCACGGGCCGGAGGGAACGATGGACGTACGCATTGTCGACTTGAAACGGCATTTCGGCCGGACGAAGGCGGTCGACGGCATTTCGTTCGAGTTTTCCGCGGGGCACGTCTTCGGTTTCGTCGGTCCCAACGGCGCCGGCAAGACCACGACGATGCGCATCCTGGCCACGCTCGACGATCCGACCGAGGGCAACGCCTACATCAACGGCGTGTCGCTGGTCGACGACCCCGAGAAGGCCCGCCGCTTCGTCGGCTTCATGCCCGACTCGCTCCCCTCCCACCGCGACACGACCGTGCACGAGTATCTCGATTTTTTCGCCCGCGCGTACGGGCTGCGGGGGCCGCAGCGGCGGACGGTGGTCGAGTCGGTCGAGCGGTTCACCAACCTGACCGGCATTCGCGAGAAATGCCTGACCGCGCTGTCGAAGGGAATGAAGCAGCGGGTGAGCCTCGCCCGCGCCCTGGTGCACGACCCGCCCGTGCTCATCCTCGACGAGCCGGCGGCGGGGCTGGACCCCCGCGCCCGGGTCGAGCTGCGCGAATTGCTGCGCGTGCTGGCCGACCGCGGCAAGGCCATCCTCATCAGCTCCCACATCCTCACCGAACTGGCCGAAATCTGCAACGGCGCCGCCATCATCGAGCAGGGTCGCATCCTGCGGGCCGGGTCGATGGAGCAAATTATCGCCGGCGGCTCGCCGCACTGCACCATCGTCCTCCGCGCCGCCAAGGCCACGCCCGAGACCCTCTACAAGGAACTACTGCAACTGCCGGCCGTGCACGAGGCCCGGGTGGTGGGCAAGGAGGTCGAAATCCGCGTCGACGGCGACGAGGACGCGCACAGCGAGATCCTCGCGCACCTGATCGGCCGCGGAATCCGCATCGTCGACTTCCGCCGGCGGGAGATCGACCTCGAAGACGTGTTCATGACCATTACCAAGGGGGAAGTCCAATGACGCAAGCGAGGGCGGCCGCTTCCGAGGCCGGCGATTGGATCAATCCCGTGGCCGTCAAGGAGTTCCGGCAGGCGGTCCGGAGCCGCTGGGTGGTGGCCGTACTCATGCTGTTCCTGCTGTTGAACCTGGTCATTGTCGGCGGGTACCTGCTGCTTTCTCCCGACGCGCCGACCGATATGGACGGCGGGCGCGGGGTCTTCATGTTCCTGCTGGTGATCCTTGTGCTCACCTGCCTCGGCTTCGTGCCCGCCTACGCCGGCATCCGCCTGACCCTCGAACGCCACAGCACCGACATCGACCTGTTTTTCGTCACCGCCATCAGCCCGGGCGGCATCGTGCGCGGCAAGTACCTGGCGGCCATGGCGTTGACCCTGCTGATCTTCAGCGCGTGCATGCCCTTCATGGTGCTCACCTACCTACTGCGGGGCATCGACCTGCCGACCATCTTCCAGATCCTGGCCGCCTGCTTCGCGGTATGCGCCGCCGCCAACGCCCTGGGCCTGTTCGCCGGCGCCGTGTCGGGCGGTTGGATTGTTCGGGGGCTGGTCGCCGCCGGCGTCATCCTGCTGCTCCTC